>JAWLGC010000011.1:0-35922 GCA_041685265.1 Desulfomicrobiaceae bacterium
GCTGAAAAAGATCACGCCTCGAACATTTTTCTGCAGTGGTTCGTCAGTGAACAGGTCGAGGAGGAGGACAGTGTCGGTGACGTCCTGAGCAAGGTCAAACTCATGGGCGGGACCGGTGGAGGCATGTTCATGCTCGACCGGGACCTGGGACAGCGGGTCTTCACCCCGCCCCAGACCGGCGAATAGATCATGTGAGACATACCAGGCCACCCGGAGCATTTTCCCCATGCTTCGGGTGCCGTTGTCTGAGAGGGGGAAGGAGCGATACGCGATGTCTGATTCGATCCGAAATATCGTCATTGCCGGGGAGGCGGGGCAGGGCCTGGTGACCATCGGGCAGATGCTGGTCAAGGGACTGATCCGATCCGGACACGAGGTGGTGGTCACCCAGGGCTACCACTCCAGAATCCGCGGGGGGCACAACACCTTTGCCGTTCGATACGGGGCGGGGCCGGTCCACGGCCCTGTAAAGGCGATCGACGTCCTGGTCGCCCTGAACCGGGAGAGCGTGGATCTGCATGCCCCGGACATGGTCGATGACGGTATGATGCTTGGCGATGAAACAGTGCTGGAGTCCGGACCGGGTCGGAAGAGCTTTGCGCTGCAGGAACTCTCCGGGGACGCTGGATACGAAAACGTGGTTGCTCTCGGAGTTCTTGGGTCTCTGCTCGGTATCAGGCATGAGGTGCTCAGGCAGGAGCTTGAAGAGCGTTTCGAGGCCAAATCCGAGAAGATCCGCAATGAAAATTTTCAGGCCCTGGACCGGGCGCGTGGTGCGGCGCAGGGGGTGACCCTCCCCTTTGTCCCGCCACAGGGGCGTGTCCCGGATGAAAACAGGGCCATGATCAACGGAAACGAGGCCATAGCTTTGGGGGCCATGGCTGCAGGGGTCAATTTTCTGTCCTATTATCCAATGACCCCGGCCACCAGTATTGTTTTTCCCCTTCTGGCTCATGCCCAGGAACTGAAGATCGTCGTCGAGCAGGTCGAAGACGAAATTTCCGCTGTGAACATGGCCGTGGGGGCGTCCTATGGCGGGGCCACCTGTCTGGTTCCCACTTCCGGTGGCGGGTTCGCCCTGATGACCGAAGGGGTCAGCCTGGCAGGTATGACCGAGACCCCGCTTTGCGTGGTGGTGGCTCAGCGTCCCGGACCGGCCACCGGACTGCCGACCCGGACCGAGCAGGGGGACCTCAACCTGGTCCTTTATGCCGGGCACGGGGAATTCCCCCGGGCCGTGTTCGCCCCGGGGTCAATCGAGGAATGTTTCCGACTGACCCGGCTGGCAGTGGAACTGGCCGAACGGGTTCAGGGGCCGGTATTTTTGCTTACGGACCAGTTTCTGGCGGATTCGTATCGGGCCGTGTCCGTATTTGAAGCCGGGGAGCTTCCCGCTCCTGCCCGGGCTCTGACTGCCTGGGAAGGGGATTCTCCCTATTTCAGGTATACGGTTACGGAAACGGGGGTCTCTGCGCGTCTGGCTCCCTGCGTTACGGAGTCGCTGGTAGTGGCCGACAGTGACGAACATAGCGAGGACGGGCACATTACCGAGGACCACGCGGTCCGCGTGACTATGGTGGACAAACGGCTCAGAAAGGAGCGAATGCTCGACGAGGCGGGGCTGGCGCCAACGGTCGAGGGCGATCCGGACCCGGATGTGGTGCTGGTCTGCTGGGGGTCGAGCCTCGGCCCTGTCCGGGAAGCGCTGGAGGCCCTGGAGCAGCTGGGGACGTCGACAGCGCTGGTGCATTACGCGCAGGTCTGGCCCCTTGTGCCCGTGGAGCAGCTTGCAAAGCGCAAGGGGCGGCGGGTCGTGGTCGTGGAAGGGAACGCAACCGGGCAGTTTGCCGATTTGCTCGCCCGGAAGCTGGAAAGGGGGTTTCCGGAACGGATTCTCCGTTACGACGGACTGCCGTTCACGGCCCGGTACATCCTGGATCGTTTGGACAAGGGAGCGTAAAATGGTCGACAAAAGTGCCTTTGGAACATTTGAAACGGCCTGGTGCCCGGGATGCGGCAACCACATGATTCTTGAAGCACTCAAGGAAGGGCTGGCGACCCTTGATCTTTCGCCGCACCAGGTTGTGCTGGTCTCCGGAATCGGACAGGCCGCCAAGACCCCGCATTATCTCAGGGCCAATGTGTTCAACGGGCTGCATGGCAGGTCCCTGCCCGTGGCCACCGGCATGAAGCTGGCCAACCCCGATGCGGTGGTCATTGCCGAAAGCGGTGACGGATGTCATTACGGGGAGGGAGGGAATCACTTTCTGGCCGCCCTGCGCCGCAATATCGATATTACGGTTCTGGTTCACAACAACCAGATTTACGGATTGACCAAAGGACAGGCTAGTCCGACCACGACTATGGGGCAGATCACCAAGGCCCAGCCGGGCGGAGCCCCCTCGAAGCCGTTCAACCCCGTCCAGGTGGCCGTGGCCATGGGGGGCGGATTTGTGGCCCGGGGGTTTTCCGGAATGAAGGAGCATCTCTCGGACCTGATCTGTCAGGCGATCCGCCATCCCGGGTTTTCCCTGGTGGATATTCTGCAGCCGTGTGTTTCCTTTAATAAGGTCAATACCTTCGGTTGGTACAAGAAGCGGTGTACACCCCTTGGAGAGGCGTACGATCCCTCTGACCGTGCGCGTGCCGTGCAAACGGCGGAAATCTGGGGAGAAACCATTCCGGTGGGGGTCATTTTCAAAGGTGATCGGGAGCGCTTCGCCTCGAAGCTGCCGGGGTGGGACGGTCGTCCCCTGGTGACCCGACCCTTTGACCGGGAAAAGCTGCAGCGGGTTTTTGACGGGTTTCGGGTTGTATGACCAGCAGATTCAAAAGGAGAAGAGCATGAGAAGAGCTTTTTTGGGGTGTGTGTTGTGTTTTGTCGTGATGTTTTCCCTGACGGGATACGCCGGGGAGACACCGAAGCAGGGGGATTTCTTTCCCGATCAGACGCTCCGGGTTCTCGAGGGGGACGGAGCACGCGCCTATCTCGGCCTGGAGGCCGGCGCCGAGTCCTTTGCCGTATCCGCTATCGATGCCGAACTGGTACTGGTGGAGATCTTCAGCATGTACTGCCCCTACTGTCAGAAGGAAGCCCCTGAGGTGAACAGACTTCTGGCTCTGATCAGGGAGCAGGGCCTCGGGGACAGGGTCAAGATTCTCGGTATCGCTCCGGGCAACTCGGACTATGAAGTGAATGTGTTCCGGTCCAAATTTTCCATCGAGTTCCCCTTGTTTTCGGACCCTGACTTTTTGTGGCACAAGCGGCTGGGAGAAGTGGGAACCCCGTATTTTTTTCTTTTGAAGAACAGGGAAGGCGCAAGCCGTGTACTATATTCAGAAGTGGGGAGCTTTGGGACTGCCGAGGAGTTTTTGA
The DNA here is from genome assembly GCA_041685265.1 of Desulfomicrobiaceae bacterium. GTDB lineage: Bacteria > Desulfobacterota > Desulfovibrionia > Desulfovibrionales > Desulfomicrobiaceae > JAWLGC01. The sequence continues at coordinate 3,377 of JAWLGC010000011.1, forward strand.
AAAAAATTCTGGTCATGGGAGACCTGCATTGAGTGGTGCCCGGTATTGGGGCCGATCGAGGAGAACGCTGTGAAAAAAATTCTGTTTTGCATGCTGTCGGTTTTGTTTCTGACGCATCCATCCGCTGCCGGAATTTCGGCAGCGGACGTGTATCCGGTCGGCACGCTGAAGCCGATTGACAGTCGGGTCAAGGTCCGCGTAGGTGATGTTGCCCCTGATTTCAAGCTGCCCACCTTTGGTAACGAAACCGTGACTCTCAGTCGGTACAGGGGCAGGAAGAACGTGCTCCTCTCCTTTGTGCCGGCGGCATGGACCCCGGTCTGCTCAGACCAGTGGCCGGGCTACAATCTTCTCAAGGAAGAGTTCGCCGCCCTGGACACGGTTCTTCTGGGGGTCTCCGTGGATAACATCCCGACCCTGTACGCCTGGACGCAGGAAATGGGAGGGCTTTGGTTCCCGGTTCTGTCTGATTTCTGGCCCCATGGCCGGGTTGCCGAAACCTACGGCATCCTGCGCAGCGACGGTACTGCCGAGCGGGCCATCATTATCATCGATAAAACGGGCGTGATCCGCTACCTGGACGTGCATGACATCAATGCCCGCCCACGATTGGAGCCGATCATGACCATGCTCAAGAAGCTGCCCTGATCCGGCTCTCTGTTCGTTTTCCCGTCTGTGGGGGGAGGGGGAGGCAGCGGATGGGCTCATGTTGCGAACGGGGAACCTGATTGAAAAAGTTTTGGATCGCTGTCGGGCGATGGGTCCGATTCGGATACTTGCGGGTCGTCAGGATCAAGGCCTCCTCGCACACCGTGGCTCTTGGAATGGCCGTGGGAGTGTTTGTCGGATGTCTGCCCGTGATTCCGTTTCAGACCGTTATTGCCCTTGGACTGGCCGTGGTGCTCAGGTGCAACAAGCTGAGCGCAGCTCTTGGAACCTGGGTCTCCAATCCTTTGAACGTCCCACTGGTGTATTACGGGCTCTACCGGGTCGGCAGTTTCATTGTTCCGGAGGTGCACTGCACCCTGGACCTCAGGCACCTTGCCCTGCGGGAAATGTTCAGCCAGGGCCGAGAGCTTGTGGGACTGATGACCGTTGGTGGCGTCGTGGTGGGGTTGCCGCTGTCCCTGATCACTTATTTCGTGACTTTGCGGGTGGTGCGAGTCTACCATGCCCGTCGGGCCACCCGCAGGTTGAAAAAATGAAATACGCATATCAGGATCGCCCCAAACGGAGTTTGGGGCAGAATTTTCTTCAGGACGGAAATATCGTTCGTAAAATAGTGGATGCCCTGGCCCTTCGCAGCGGGGAGCCGGTTCTGGAGATCGGCCCCGGCCGCGGTGCGTTGACCGCGGTTCTCCTGGAGAGGACCCCCCGGGTCATGGCCCTTGAGAAGGACCGGGATCTGGCCTCGGCCCTGGCCCGGAAGTGGCCTTCCCTGGGGGTGGTCAACGGGGACGGGATGTCATTTTGCTGGGAAAGAGTCGCTCCCGAAGGCGGGATCAAGATCGTCGGCAACCTGCCCTACAACGTGGCCTCTCCCATGATGTGGGAGATCCTCAGCCGGGTCCCCCGACTGACGCGGGCCGTGTTCATGGTCCAGAAAGAGGTCGCTCTGCGTCTGGTGGCCGGTCCGAGCACCAAGGCTTACGGGGCGCTGTCCGTCTGGGTCCAGAGTTTTGTCCGCCCGGAACTGCTGTTCACGGTCCCTCCCACGGTTTTCGTGCCCCGCCCCAGGGTGGACTCGGCCGTTGTCGCTTTTGTGCCTGCCGGCCCCGGGGTCCCCGCAGCAGACCGTCCCGCACTGACGGCGACCCTGCACCGATTGTTTCAGCAGCGTCGGAAGCAGATCGGGTCCACCCTTAAGGGGGCCTGGTCCCAGGGGGTGGAGGCCTGGGCCCGGGAAAACGGGGTGGAACGGGCCATGCGTCCCGAAAATTTGACCCCGGCCCAGTTCCTGTCCTTGGCGGTTCTTTTGCGGGACCAGGAGCGGGCAACGACGGGCTGACGGGGAGGGGGCGGGTTTTTTTCCTTGACTTCATTGTTGAAATCCTGTCAGTCCCATTTGTGCTTGGCAACGGCAGATATTGGCTGTATGAAAGGGCTTACGTCGCTTTCAGCCCGCTCCGAACACGATCTTCGCCATACGTTCGAGACCTTGTGCGAAAGTACTTTTCAATTGACGTTCAAGGATTTTTTCGCAAAATCCTTTCGAGTATCTGCGAATTCATTATACAGGAGGAAGACTGATGACGAAGGCTGACTTGGTGGTCAAAATGGCCGAAATGGCCGATATGACAAAGGCGGACGCGGAAGGCGCCCTGAAAGCCGTGATTGAAGCGGTGGAAGAGATTCTGGTGAGCGAGGGCAAACTGACCCTGACCGGATTCGGAACGTTCGCCGTTGAAGAACGCAAAGCCCGTACCGGCCGCAACCCCCGGACCGGCGACGAGATCGCCATCCCGGCATCCAACGTTGTCAAATTTCGTCCGGGCAAGGTGTTGAAAGACAAGGTTGCGAAGTAAACGGATTGATGTGCTGATGATCCGGAAAAGGCGGGTCCCGACCAGAATGCCCTGCGGGGTATGCGGGGCCGGCTTTTGTTTGAACAGCTGAAGAGGGTTCTCCGGGTCAGGATCGAAAAACGCTAACCTTTCTGGGAGGTATCGATATGATTCACGGAGAAACCGTACACAGCCCCCTTCCCTGGGACCTTCCGTGGTGGGCCCCGGATCACGCGGTTTTTTTTGGAGTTCTGTACGCAGTTCTGTTCATCATCGGAAGCGGAATCGGGATTGTTGTTCTGCAGTCTTTGGTAGACACGTTCTCCTCGAAAAAGAAATAGTTCTCAGCCTTTATTTGAATGGCATTTGACAGGGATTCGTGATTTCACGAATCCCTGTTTTTTTTCTTGCCAATTTTCGAGATCGTGGTTAGATAAACTCTTTGCATTTGTCGAACGGCAGATGACATCGAGACCGGGAGGTGATTCGTTTGCCAGGAGTACTTTTAGGTGAGAACGATACGTTTGATTATTCGCTTCGCAAGTTCAAGAAGCAGGTCGAAAAGGCCGGCATTCTGTCCGAGCTGAAAAAGCGTCAGCACTTTGAAAAGCCCAGCATTTCAAAGAAGAAGAAGGAAGCCGCCGCACGGAAGCGCTTGATCAAAAAAATGAGAAAACTTCAGATGATGTAGTGTCATGAGCCTGCAAAAGCAACTCGAGAAAGATTACATCTCGGCGCTGAAGGCCAAAGACCAGGAAAAAGTGGCTGTCTTGAGAATGCTCAAGGCGGCCCTTAAAAACCTGCAGGTACGGGAACGCCGGGATGTCACGGAACAGGACGTACTGGACGTGCTGGTCAAGCAGGCCAAGCAGCGCCAGGATTCCATTGTTCAGTTTCTGGCCGGGGGTCGTCAGGACCTGGCCGATGTGGAAGCTGGGGAACTGGCCGTCATCAAGGCCTACCTTCCGGAGCAGCTGGAAGGGGAAGACCTCGAGGCCGCCGTCCGGGACTGTATTGCCGAAGTGGGCGCCAAAGGCCCGCAGGATATGGGCAGGGTCATGAAGGCGTTGCTGGAGAAATATTCCGGCCGTGTGGACGGAAAGGCTGCCAGCGCCATGGTCCGCCGCCAACTTTTAACCTGAGTTTTTTAAAATATGGAATCCAGGTCTCTACAATTACTGGAATTTCCAAAAGTTCTTCTGTCTCTCAGCCAGTTTGCCGCCTCCGAACCCGGCAGGCAGGCCTGTCGAAACATCCAGCCCCTCACGGACGCTGATCGCTTGCGAGTCCAGACGGAACTCCTGCGCCAGGCCATCGCCTGGATCGGAGAACGTCGTTTCCGGCTCGAGTCTTTCACGTCACTTGATGGGCTGTTTGCGTTTCTGAACAGGCAGGAATCGTTTCTGGAGCAGGATGGCCTTTGGGCAGTTTCACATGTTCTGCAGGTGGCTCGAACCGCTCAGGAAGCGGTCCGGGAAATCGGCACGGATCGTTTTGCTCTTTTGCAACAGGGAGGCGACTCTCTGGAGTGGCCGGCCAGGGTCTGGTCCGGGCTGCGCCGCTGTCTGGGCGGAGACGGCAACATCCGGGACGAGAGCTCGCCCGAGCTGTTCTCTGTCAGGCAGGAGATCCGCCGCATCAACCAGCAGTGCACCCGCAAGGTGCATGATTTTTTTGCGGACCGGGACATCGCACACATCCTTCAGGACGATTTTCTGACCATTTCCTCAGACAGATATGTGCTGGCTCTGAAAACGAATTTCAAGGGGCGTCTTCAGGGGATTGTGCACGACTATTCTCAGACCGGTGAGACCTGCTATTTCGAACCCATGTTTCTTGTGGAGCTGAACAACTCCCTGCAGGAGCTGAAGCGGGAGGAGCGGGCCGAAGAAGAGAAAGTGCTTCGGTATTTGACAGGATTGATCCGGGACGAGCGTCCGCTTCTGGAGGGAGTCTATACCTGGCTGGTGGAACTGGACGTGCTCCTGGCCAAGGTCTCCCTGGCCGGTAAGATCGGCGGAGAGGGGCTCGAGATGACCTCCGATGTCCCGGTCAGGCTCCTGGGGGCCCGGCATCCGCTGCTGGCTCTGGGAGATGGACCGGTGGTGCCTGTGGATATCGAGCTCGAACCCGGGCAGCGGGTGCTGATCATCACCGGAGGCAATGCCGGGGGAAAGACCGTGGCCCTCAAGACCCTCGGGCTTATCGCCCTGATGGCTCTGGCCGCGATACCCGTGCCCGTGGATGAAGGGAGTTCGCTTCCCTTTCTGGATAAGGTTTTCGTGTCCATGGGTGATGAGCAGAGCCTGGAGGAGAACCTGTCGACCTTTACGGCCCAGATCAGACATTTCAGCCGGGTCTGGCCCCTGATTGACCACAGGAGCCTGATCATTCTGGACGAATTCGGCGTAGGTACCGACCCCAGTCAGGGGGCGGCCCTGGCCCAGGCCGTGGTCGACTCTCTGCTTGAATCCGGGGCGTATGTCGGAGTGGCCACGCATTTTCCGGCCCTCAAGGCATACGGACTCTCTCGGGACGGGGTTCGTGCCGCATCGGTGATTTTTGATCCCGAAACCAAAAAACCTCTGTTTCGACTCGGCTATGATCAGGTCGGGGCCAGTCAGGCCCTGGATGTGGCCCGGGAGCAGGGGCTTCCCGAGCCCATTCTGGCCCGGGCCCAGGAATATCTGTACCTGGACGGGAACGACTCTTCCGAGGTGTTTGACCGGATCAATGCCGTGGCCGCGCGCAAGGAAGAGGAGCTTCGGGAACTGGCTCGGCGCAGGGAGGTGCTGGAACGCAAGCACGCCAAACTGCAGGAGCGTCTGGAAAAAGAGCGCACAGTGGTTCTGTCCGAGATTAAGGCCCGGGCCCAGGAGATTGTCCGCAAATGGCAGCAGGACAGGCAGAGTCGCAAAGAATCCCTGCGCAACCTCAACGCGCTGCGGGAAAAAATCGGTCGTTTCGAGGATGAAGCAGAACCCGCCACCCAGGCCCCGGATCTCGGAGACCTTGCTCCGGGCATACGGGTCGTCTACGGTCCCTGGGCCAAGACCGGTCTGGTCCGGGCCGTGGATGGACGTAAGAAAAAGGTGCAGCTGGACATCGGCAGCGTGACCCTCTGGGCCCGCGTGGGAGATCTTTTACCGGAGGTGAAAGGGGAAAAGAGGGAAGGGAACGTGACCGTGCGTCGTGACCTGCAGGCCCCGGCCCCTTCCATGCGTCTCGATCTGCGCGGGATGCGGGGAGATGAGGCCGTGGCCGAACTGGAACGGTTCGTGGACCGGGCCGTACTGGCCGGACGGGAATCCCTTGAAGTCGTACACGGCAAGGGGACCGGTGCATTGCGCGGTGCGGTTCATGAATTTTTGAAGCGGTGTCCCTCGGTGCAGGATTTTGTCATGGCCAATGCGGATGAAGGAGGGGAAGGGGTCACCCGGATCACGTTGCAGTGACGTTGTACGGCATGACCTTTGACGTTGTACAGACGGCCACTGGAAAACCGGCAGAAGGAGAGGAACATGGCGTCCTTTGATTCCCGGACCATCGAGGAGATCAAGGCCAGGCTGGACCTGGTGGAGCTGGTGAGCAGGTATGTGGAGCTGAAGCCGGTCGGAGACCGGTGGGTGGCTCCGTGCCCTTTCCACCAGGAGACCAAGCCCTCCTTCAGTGTCAATCCGAGCCAGGGTTTTTTCTATTGTTTTGGCTGTCAGGCTTCGGGCGATATTATAGATTTTTATAAAGATATCAACGGCATGGATTTTCCTGAGGCCGTTGAGCAGCTGGCCCGGGAGGCAGGGATCGAGTTGCGTGAGGGGGGCGGAAAGTCTTCGCAGCGCAACCGGGAGATGCGGTCTGTCTGTCTTGATCTCCATTCCCTGGCATCCATGTATTTTCGGGAGCAGCTCGGCAGTGCCCCGGGTCGCGAGGCCAGGGCGTATCTCAAGGAAAGGCGACTCGCTCCGGAAATCCTGGACCGGTTCCAGATCGGATGGGCACCGGCCGGTTGGCAGAATCTGCAGAACCATCTGTGTAAACAGGGGTATTCGGCGGACCAGGCGACCCAGGCAGGGCTGCTGAGCCGGAACAACAGTGGGCGGACCTATGATCGGTTTCGGGAGCGGATCATTTTTCCGATCACCAATCTGTCCGGACAGGCCATCGCTTTTGGCGGGCGGGTCATCCATGAGGATCAGGATCCGAAATATCTGAACAGCAGCGAAACACCGATTTATCGCAAAAGCGAGCATCTCTACGGCCTGTACCAGGCCCGTCGGGCCATGTCCCACGCCAAGAGCGGGTTGCTTACTGAAGGGTATATGGATGTTCTGTCTTTGCATCAGTTCGGATTCATCAATTCCTGCGGGGTTCTTGGGACGGCCCTGACCCCGGAGCAGGTACACCGGCTGGCCGGACTGGTGCGCCGCGTCGACCTGGTTTTTGATGGAGACGGGCCCGGACGCAAGGCGACCCTGCGCAGTGCGGAAATGATTCTCTGTGAAGGGGTGCAGTGTCGAGTGGTTCCGCTTCCCGAGGGGGAGGATGTGGACAGCCTGCTCCAGGCCCGGGGGCGGGAAGCTCTGCAGCAGGTGATTGATTCAGCCCAGGATGGTCTTGCCTTTTGCCTGGAAATGGTTAGAGCATACCATTCTCCCAAAGAGGTTATGACCTGGGCAACGGGGTTTGTGCGCAAGCTCAAACATCTTTCGTTGCGTGCATTTTATATTCCCAAGATTGCCAACGGGTTGGGATTATCCGAGATCGAACTTCGAAGGGCTCTCGGAGCCGGGGAGCAGAGTGGTTCAGGCCCCGGGGCCCAGCGGTTGCTTATGTGCGGTCCGGCCCAGCGGGACCGGGAACTGTTGTCTTTTGCCATCCGCTATCCGGAGTTTATACCAAAACTTCGGGATCGGGCCATGACCGCAGCCCTGTGCACCAGTCGGGGCCGGGAGTTGTGGGAAAAATTGTGCCGGTTCGAAGGGGATGAGCTGCTGCGACGGTTGGACAAGGGGGAAAAAAGTTTTCTGGTCGGGTGCCGGGTCCGATCCCGGAGCACTGCGGAGGAACGTGACAGAGAGTGGCAGGAACTGCTCGACTTTCTGGACAGTTCCGTGACCAGAAAGCAGCAGGGAAACCTGAAGATGGCCCTGGGCCGGGCCCAGCGGGAAGGGGACCTTGAGGAAGTGAAGCGAATACTGTCCCTGTATCAGGACATGATTATGCACTGATGAAAATGCATGGACGGAAAAAGACAGCATGCCGGGGCGGGGTCGCCCTGCATCGTGCACAACCACCCGCAATGTCTCAAGAGACGAACGGTGGTTTTTCGGTGCTGGGTATTCCGGCAAATATATAGTAACCGAATGATTCGGGGGGGCTGATGAGCAGCATCAAAGATGTCCAACAGATCAAGGTTTTGATCGCCGAGGGAAAGAAGAAAGGGTTTCTTACCTTCGAAGAGTTGAACAAGGCCTTGCCTGCCGATTTGAACAAGAGTGAGCAGATTGAGGAGATCATCTCCATCTTTGATCAGCTTGATATCGCCATTGTTGATGAGAAGGTCGGCAAGGCGATGGCCGTACCCGGTCTGGAGGAGGCTGAGACCAAGGACGGGGAGCGCCTCAAGCTGGCTGAGTCCGATGAAAGCCCGGACTACCCGTCAAGGAGCAGTGATCCGGTCCGGATGTACCTGCGCGAGATGGGATCCGTGGGGCTGCTGGATCGGGAAGGCGAGGTGTACATTGCCAAGAAGATCGAGGCCGGGGAGATGGAAGTCCTCTTCGCCCTGGTCGAGGTTCCTGTGGCCGTGGAGGAACTGGTTCAGGTCGGCGAGGATCTGCGTCAGAACCGGGTCAAGCTCAAGGACGTGGTCAAGACCATCGAGGAAGACGACCCGTCCGAAGAGGAGATGAACCAGCGGGAACGGGTCATCAAGCTTCTGGACGACGTCAAGTTGATCTATAAGAAAAAGCGCAATCTCTATACGAAGCTGGACGAGTGCGCCACTCTGGATCGCCGGGTGTACGGGGTGCAGAAAAAGATTATGGATTATAAGGATTCCGTGGTCCAGTGTCTGCGGGATATCAAGCTCGAGAAGACTCTCATCGACAGGATTATCGAGACCGTGGCCGACTATGTGCGCCAGATGCACAACTGTCGTCGGGACCTTTCCGCGTACATCCTGTCTCTGGGCAAGTCTCAGGACGAGATTTTTGAACTGTTCCGGAAAATGGAAAACCGGGAAATCAACCCGGTGGCCGTGGCCGACAGCCTGGGAATGACCGTGGAGGAGGTGTTCTCCTTCAAGGAAATGGTCAACGGCAAGATCGAGATTCTCGACAAGCTGCAGGAAAAGGCCATGCACGAGGTGGAAGACCTCGAGGAAATTTTATGGCGTATCCGGCGCGGGAGCAGCGACGCCCTGAATGCCAAACAGGAACTGATTCGGGCCAATCTGCGCCTGGTGGTATCCATCGCCAAGAAATATACCAACCGCGGGCTGCAGTTTCTTGATCTGATCCAGGAAGGAAATATCGGGCTGATGAAGGCCGTGGACAAGTTCGAGTACCAGCGAGGGTACAAGTTCTCAACCTACGCCACCTGGTGGATCAGGCAGGCCATCACCCGGGCTATCGCCGACCAGGCCCGGACCATACGTATTCCGGTGCATATGATCGAGACCATCAACAAGCTGGTCCGTACTTCCCGGTACCTGGTTCAGGAACTGGGGCGTGATCCTTCTCCGGAAGAAATTGCCGAGCGTATGGATTATCCTCTTGACAAGGTCAAGAAAGTTCTCAAGATCGCCAAGGAGCCCATTTCTCTGGAGACTCCTATCGGGGATGAGGAAGACAGCAGTCTTGGAGATTTCATCGAGGACAAAAAAGCCGTGGCCCCGGCCGACGAGGTGGTCAATACCAAGCTGGCCGAGCAGATCGCCACGGTTCTGGCCGACCTGACCCCCAGGGAGGAGCAGGTGCTTCGGAAGCGATTCGGTATCGGGGAGAAGTCCGATCATACCCTGGAGGAGGTGGGCAAGCTGTTTAATGTCACCCGTGAACGGATCCGGCAGATCGAGGCCAAAGCGCTTCGAAAACTGCGTCATCCGGTTCGCAGCCAGGTTCTTCGGTCCTACTACGATACCTAGGAGATCTCGTGATCTTTGATGATTGACTGGTGTCCTTTTTTCTGAAAGCACCAGGAGGCAACCTTGGCGGGTTGCCTCTTTTTTTGGATGGGGTCGGTATGGATATGATCGGGGAGTGAGGTGCTTCATGAGATATAAAATGCATCGTCCAAAGACCCGGGTGGTCTGGATTGCGCTGATCATTTCTCTGTTTTTTTTCCGGGGAGCGGAAGCGGCCGAGGTTCGGTGGGTTCCCGACGGTGACACTCTGGTGCTGGTCGGAGGCGAAACTGTGCGCCTGCAGGGAATTGATGCGCCGGAAGTGGCTCGGGATGATCGGCCCTCCCAGTATTACGCAGTCATCTCCAGGGCAGTGCTGCAAAAAGCAGTGCGCGGAAAAAATGTGACTGTCCACCAGGCCCAGGCCGGCCGGGACCGCTACGGGCGGCTTCTGGCCAGGGTTTCTTTGAAGGACGGAACCGGGCTGAGCCGGCTTATGGTCGAGCAGGGGGCGGCCTTTGTGTATCCCCATCCCGATCAGCTCGACGAGGGCCTGATGCGGGAGCTGCTCGTGCTGCAGCGCAGCGCCATCCGCCAGGGCGCAGGCTTCTGGCCCCGGGTGCTGGCCGTCTCCGATCAGGAATCCGGTTGGGTCGGCAACGGCCGGTCCAAGCGGTTCCACTGCCCGTCATGCCGGTATGGAAAGAGGATCGGAAAACGGAACAGGGTTTCGTTTCTTTCCTTAAGAGATGCCTTTGAAGCAGGGTTTGCGCCTTGCAGAAAGTGTACGCCCTGGCCTGTTCATAAATGAGCCGGGTCTGTTACGGAAAAGGAGAGAGCGTTGAAGGCTATTATTGTCGGTGCCGGAGAAGTCGGATTTCATAGCGCCAAACGTTTGGCCGCCGAGGGCAAGGAAGTGGTGGTTATCGACACCAACCCCCGGGTTCTGGAGCGGATCGAGGACAATCTGGATGTGCAGGTTCTGGAAGGATCCGGCAGCAGCCCGGGGGTCCTGGAACGGGCCGGCATTGCCGATGCCGAACTGCTCCTGGCGGTCACGGACAGTGACGAGACCAACCTGGTGGCCTGTACATTTGCCAATATGCTGGCTCCGGGAATGACCAAACTGGCTCGGATTCGTAACGAGGAATACACTCGATACCGGGACAAGCTGGCCAGGGATCTGTCGTTGAACATGGTTGTTAATCCCGATGTGGAAGTTGTCCGCAAGATTTTGTCGGTCATGGAAGTCCCCGGAGCGGCCGAGATCAGTGAATTTGCTGAAGGAAGGGTCAAGCTGGTGGGGATGTCCGTGAATCGGGGATCCATTCTCAACGACACCAGGCTGTCCGACGTGCGTGAAAAAACCCGGGAGTCCAGGCTACTCATCGCGGCCATTGTTCGAGACGACGACCTGATTATTCCAACCGGGGACGACCGTATCGTTGTCGGCGATCTGGTCTATTTTGTCTGCCCCGCGGCCGACCTCGGGGGAATTTTCAAGAAGCTCGGGAACAAGATCAAGACGCGAAAAAACGTGCTGATCATCGGCGGAGGGAATATCGGGAGGCGCCTGGCTCTGGCTCTGGACAACAAATCCGTGCACGCCAAGCTCCTGGACTGCAGCAGCGCCCGGTGTGAGATACTGGCAGAGGAGTTGTCCCGGGTGGTGGTTCTCAAGGGGGACGGCACAGACCAGGAGGTGCTTCTTGAGGAGAACATCAAGGACATGGATGTGGTTGTTTCCGTGACCGGCAACGAGGAAAGCAACATCCTGGCCTCTCTGCTGGCCAAGAAGCTCGGGGCGGGCATGACCATCACCAGGATCAACAAGACCGCATATATGCCTCTGGTCCGGGCCATCGGCCTGGAACATCTGGTCAGCCCCAGAATGTCGGCCGTGAGCAGCATCCTGCAGCATGTCAGGCACGGCGTGCTCAGCTCGGTGTCCATCAAGGAAGATGCCGAAGCTCTGGAAGTCATTGTCGAAGAAAAATCCAAACTGACGGACAAACGCATCCAGGATCTGCCCTTTCCCAAGGGGGCACTGGTGCTGTCCATCGTGCGAGGGGATGCGGTCATCGTCCCCCGCGGTGACGACGTGATCCGGGCCGGGGACCGTCTCATCCTTCTGGCCGTGCGCAAAAATATCGCCAAGCTGGAAAAAGCACTCACGGTCCGGGTGGAACAGGTCTGATGCGCTGGAAATACACGCTGCACATTCTTGGGGTGCTCATTTTGTTCGTGGGCCTGTTCATGCTTTTTCCCCTGGCCTATGCCTGTGGGACCCAGGATGGCTCCATGGAAGCTCTGGGGACTGCCTGTGTCCTGACCGTGGGGTTCGGGCTCGGTCTGCATCTGGTGTTTCGCAGAGAAAAGGTGCACACCGTCAACCACCGCGAGGGGATGGTCATTGTTGCTCTTGGCTGGGCTGCGGCAGGGTTGTTTGGGGCACTTCCCTTTTATTTCGGTGGTTTCGGATCCTTCACTGATGCGGTGTTTGAGTCCATGTCCGGATTTACGACCACCGGGGCCTCTATTCTCACAAACATCGAGGCGGTTCCTCGCGGTCTTTTGTTGTGGCGCTCCCTGACCCACTGGCTGGGTGGAATGGGGATCATTGTTCTGTCCATCGCCATTCTTCCCTTTCTCGGTCTGGGAGGAATGCAGCTGTACAAGGCCGAGGTTCCCGGCCCTGTTCCGGACAAACTCCGCCCCAGAATCAAAGACACTGCCACCAGTCTGTGGCAGGTCTATGTTCTGTTCACCACGGTGGAGGCGCTGCTTTTGTACTGTGGCGGGATGGATCTGTTCGATTCCGTGTGTCACGCTTTCGGAACCATGGCCACCGGTGGGTTCTCCACCAGGAATACCTCCATCGCAGCCTACTCCAGTCCGTATATCGAGTATGTGATCACCTTGTTCATGCTACTGGCCGGGGTCAATTTCGCTCTGCACTTTCAGGTGCTGCGCGGCAGACCCAAAGCTTTGTGGCGCGATCCCGAATTCCGTTTCTTCGTCGTTATCGTGGCTCTGTTTACGCTGGTGGTCACGGTGTCCGAGTACGGCAGTTCCTACGACACCTTCCAGGATGCCTTTCGCTTCGGAGTCTTTCAGGTCGCTTCCATCGTGACCACCACCGGATACGCTACGGCCGACTATGAGGCCTGGGCCCCTCTGGCCCAGTTGCTTCTTTTTTTCTGCATGTTTTTGGGCGGATGTGCCGGTTCCACTTCAGGGGGAATCAAGTGCATGCGGATAATGATTCTTTTCAAACAGGCCTACCGTGAGCTGTTCCGGCTGGTTCACCCTCGGGCCATCGTTCCCGTCAAATGGGGGAACAAGCAGGTTAAACCCGAAGTGCTCAACGGGGTCTGGGGGTATTTCATTCTGTTTATCGGACTGTTCGTGCTTTCGGTTCTCATGCTGGGGGCCATGGGAGTGGATGTGCTGACCTCTATCTCCGCCGTGGTGGCCTGTATCGGCAACATCGGCCCCGGACTGGGCGGGGTCGGGCCTACGGACAACTTTGCGCATATTCCCACGTTGGGAAAATGGGTGCTGGCTTTTTGTATGCTTCTGGGAAGGTTGGAAATTTATACGGTTTTGGTTTTGTTTGTCCCGGAATTTTGGAGAAAATAACTGCAAGCGAGATATCTGTTTTCAGGGATGACGAACAAGGATTATCGGTATGGGAAGTAACGGGGAGAGGGCAGATGCCGGATGATCCCGTTATTCCTGCGACGCAGGAACGTTATTTCGATAATCCCTCTGCGTGCGATCTGAGCAGGTATACTCCAGGGAGAAGATCTCATGGAATGGATTGAAGTCGGGCGGTTCAAGGAGATGGATGACAAGGCTCAGAAGGAACTGCACCGTCTGGGGGAACTGGCCCTTGACGTGGCCTTTGTGCCGGAAAAAGTTATCCGGGTTGAAGAGGTCGACAACGGCGTTAGGATCGTGGTCGATCCGGAGTTTTTCGGTATCTATCAGGGCCCGGCGGCAGGCAGGTCGTGCGGATGCTAACCAATCGAGGCGGATATGTTTGAGATGCTGTTCGGATTCGGGTGTCAGGCCGGTGCGGGGATGGACTGGTCGCACTGGCCGTTCGGTCCGGGGATGACCGGTTCCTGGCTGATGGGTCTGTCCAAGTTCGTGTTCCTGGGGCTTATTCTGGCCCTGATTCTCGGGCTGCTCCGATATTTTTTCGGTCCTGGGGGGATGATGCGCGACAAGGAGATGGACCGCGAGGCCGAGGAGGAGCGCCGGGAAATTCGCAGGGCCGTGAACCTGCTCAGGGAACGTCTGGCTCGGGGAGAGATCGCCGAGGAGGAGTTCGAGCGTAAAAAAAGGATGCTGGAGCGGTGAAGTCCCGGGCAGGTCTTGTGGAAGGCGGGATTGATTTCCCGGAATGGTTTCGTGGTTATGTGGGCCGGTTTGTCATGGCTGATCCCGCGGACCAGGCCCATCTCGACCTGAAACGGGACCATTCCCTGCGGGTTCTAGAGGAAGCGACCCGGCTCGTGGCGGCCGAAAAAACGGCCCCGCGGGTTGCTTTTCTGGCCCGGGTGGCGGCCCTTCTGCATGATGTGGGGCGGTTTGAGCAGTACGAGCGGTTCCGGACCTATAAGGACGCGGACTCCGTTGATCATGCCCGGAGCGGATTCAATGTGCTGCGCCGGGAAGCGCTTCTATCCGTGCTGCCGAAGCGGGATCGGGTCGCGGTCATGATTGCGGTTCTGGTCCATAACCGCAAGGATCTCCCCCGTATGCTCAAGGGCCTTCCGGCCGAACTGGCCCGGGTGGTTCGGGATGCGGACAAGCTGGACATCATCCCTGTGGTTCTCGACAATATGGAAGAGGGCCCCCGGGCTTCGCCGGTGGTCATGCTCGGGTTGCGTCAGGACCCGGATGCATTTTCTTCCGTGGTTCTTGAGCAGGTTCTTTCCGGGCAGCTTGTCAACTACAAAGACATGGTTTTCAGTAACGATTTCAAGCTGCTGCTCTGCTCCTGGGCCATGGGGCTCAACTACGGGTGGACCCGGGGACAATTTCTGGAACGGGGGTATCTGGACCGGATTTTCGCCACCCTTCCGGAGAGCGGGGTTTTTGCCGAGCTTCGGGGCCGCCTCGGGAAAGAGCTGCGGTCATGACCCTGAAAACGGTTCGCGCCCGGTGAACTGGGTCCACAGAACCTGATCCAGACCGCGCAGAAGTTCTCCGTACAACCCTCCGTACCCGGGAAATTTTCCGAACAGCAGCTCTTTTTCCTTTTGCAGGTCCGGACAGGAGCTCGCCTCGGGTGTGGAGACTCTCGTGGCCATGACCTGTCGTTCCCGGACCAGGTACGGCTTGGCCCGGGCGGTAAAGTCCCGCATTAGCCCGCAGAGCTCCTCTTTGCAGGTCTCCCAGTGAATTGCTGTGTTTCGGGAAGGGGGCATCGCCTGGGCCTGGACGGTCATGACGTGCAGAAAGTTGACGGCCGACCCCGGAATACCGCGTCGCCATCCGAGCAGCCAGGGCAGGCGCCGGGAAAAAAGGAAATGATCCCGGCCGTGGGCGATGAGTTCTTCCAGGGAGTTCCGGATGGCGGCCAGATGCGGGTCGTCCCAGATTACGGGCTCCCGGGCGAGGTCCCAGGCCGGGACGCATATTTTTTTCGGAAGCTGCTCGCACGGCAGGATTTCCCGGAGCAGGTCCAGAAAAAAGTGGTTGGCCTCGGGCGAGTCCGGCGTTTCCAGGTGGGCGTAGCTCAGGATGTAGCGTCCCTCTCCGATTTTCCCGGTCACGATACACGGGTCGCCGGTGATTTTTTTCGGGTGGAGATTGATTCCGTAGACAGTCTCCCAGTCCTGCAGTCCTGCCTCATCCATAGAGGCCAGGGGGAGATCCGCGGACCAGAAATCTTTATCCGGCTCGAGGTATGTGGCCAGGACCCGTACGTTGTCGCCTGTGCGAGGGGCGAACTGGGAAGGCCACCAGACCGGCAGGGAGCGCACGGTTTCCGGTCCGTCCGGGCGGGTTCGGGTCGTGGAGCGGACGTGGCCGCTGAAGTTGGGCAGTCTGTCCCGCATGGGTTTGCGTTCCCAGGGGCACAGGTTCAGAAGCGGTCCGGTCTTTCCTGCGGTCAGGGCCAGTCCGGCACCGCCGCAGAATCCAAGATAGGTTCCCCCCTGATGGAGAAACGCACGTACTGCTTCCCGTCCCCGGCCCCCCAGGGCTGTTCCCTTCAACTTTGCCCACCCGCCCGGCACGAGAAGCAGCTGTCTGGCGGGTGATTTCAGAGCCCCCCTGGCTACGTCCCGAGCGGAAAGGATTTCAAAATCGAGTCCGGAGGCGTTGAGGGCGCGTAGGAGAAGCATGCCCCATAGGTGAGATTCATCCCAGAGAACGACAATGGGTGGGGTTGCGGTGTTCATGGAAAAAGGGAGTAGCAGGTCCCGCAATAACCGGCAAGCGCGGCCTTGATTTTTAGGCAGGGGGGCAATACTGTTCCCCGTTTTCATTCAGATATTTCAGGAAGGCCCGACCTCGGGTTCCCGGCACCGATCGCGGGCCGCAATGTTTGCGGGTGCAACCGGGATTTCGCAACGATTGTCACACCACCTCGGAGTTGAACCGTATGGCAGAGAAAAATTTACCCAAGGGGTACGAACCGGCCGACGTGGAAGCGCGCTGGAGAACGTACTGGGAAGAGCATAAGACCTTCACTCCGGATCCGGACGGTCCGGGAGACCCGTATTCCATTGTCATTCCCCCGCCCAACGTGACCGGGGCCCTGCATATGGGACACGCCCTGAACATCACCCTGCAGGATATCATGTGCCGTTTCATGCGCCAGCAGGGGCGCAAGGTGCTTTGGGTGCCGGGCACCGATCATGCCGGCATTGCCACCCAGAATGTGGTGGAACGCAAGCTTCTCGCCCAGGGGAAGACCCGGGAGGAACTCGGCCGTGAAGAATTCGTCGATCAGGTATGGGACTGGAAAGAGGAATACGGAGGACGCATTCTGAATCAGATCCGCAGTCTGGGGGCCAGCGTGGACTGGACCCGGGAGCGGTTCACCATGGACGAGGGGCTGTCCAGGGCCGTACGTGAAGTGTTTGTCCAGCTCTACGAGGAAGGGCTCATTTACCGCGGCAAGTACATCATCAACTGGTGTCCCCGGTGTCATACCGCCCTGGCTGACGACGAGGTGGAATACGCCCCCAACAAGGCCACGCTGTACCACATCAGGTACCCCCTGGAGGATGGCTCCGGGCATGTGGTCATCGCTACGGTTCGTCCCGAGACCCTGCTTGGGGACACCGCTGTTGCGGTGCATCCCGAGGACGAACGGTATTCCGGTTTCGTGGGCAAAAATCTGATTCTGCCGATCATGGGGCGCAGGATCCCGGTCATTGCCGATAACTACGTGGACCGGGAGTTCGGAACCGGGTGTCTGAAGATCACCCCGGCCCACGATATGAACGACTGGGAGCTGGGTCGCAGGTTCGGCCTGGAGGCCATCAGCGTCATCGACGATGGCGGCAACATGAACGAGAACGCTCCCGAGGCGTATCGAGGCATGTCCGCCGAAGAATGCCGGGCCCGTATCGTCGAGGATCTTAAGGGGATGGGCGCCCTGGTGGCCGAGGAAGAGTACGAGAACAAGATCAGTCAGTGCTACCGGTGTAAGACCAACATCGAACCCCATGTGTCCGAGCAGTGGTTCGTGTCCGTCAAGCCGTTGGCCGAAAAGGCCCGCAAGGCGGTGGAGAACGGCGAGACCACCATCTGGCCCGCTCAGTGGAACAAGACCTATTTCAACTGGCTGGACAATATCCGGGACTGGTGTATTTCCCGGCAGCTCTGGTGGGGGCACCGCATCCCGGTCTGGACCTGTCAGGAGTGCGGTGAGGTCATTGTGGCCAAGGAGGATCCCACCTCCTGCACCAGGTGCGGCAGCGCAGGTCTGGTGCAGGACGAGGATGTTCTGGATACCTGGTTTTCTTCAGCCCTGTGGCCTTTTTCCACCCTGGGCTGGCCGGACAAAACCAAAGAACTGGATACGTTCTACCCCACCGGCCTTTTGGTCACCGGTTTTGATATCCTGTTTTTCTGGGTGGCCCGGATGATGATGATGGGCAAGCACTTCATGGACAAGGTTCCCTTTCACGATGTGTATATCCATGCCCTGGTCCGGGACGAGCACGGCAAGAAGATGTCCAAGTCCACGGGCAACGTCATCGATCCCCTGACCATGATCGACAAATACGGCTGCGACTCCCTGCGGTTCACCCTGACCTCCTTTGCGGCCATGGGTCGCGATATCAAGCTGGCCGAATCCCGTATCGAGGGGTATCGCCATTTTGTGAACAAGATCTGGAATGCGGCCCGGTTCACCCTCATGCATCTTGACGAATCCGATCCCCGGTTCGATCCTGGTGCTGCACAGGGCCTGCATCACAAGTGGATCCTGAGCCGTCTGGAAAAGACCAAGAAGGAAATGGCCGCAGCCGTGACCGGCTACCGCTTTAACGAGTACGCTCAGATCATGTACAAGTTCGTCTGGAACGAATTCTGTGACTGGTATCTGGAGCTGATTAAGCCGGAGCTGTACGGCGAGGACGAAAAGGCCAAGGGCGCGGCACGGGCCTGTCTGCGGCAGGTGCTTTCCGAGATTCTGCTTATGCTCCATCCGGTGGTCCCCTTTGTGACCCAGGAAATCTGGACCTGCATCCCCGGGCTCAGGGAGCGCGACATCGCCCTGGCCACGTATCCGGCAGCCCGGCCCGGGTGCGAGGATGACGAGGCCGAAAAGCGGATGGTGTTTCTGCAGGACCTGATTACATCGGTACGCAACATCCGGGCGGAACTGGGTATCGCCCCCGGGCTCAAGCTCAAGTTGCTGGTCAGGGCCGGGGGCGAGGACGGGGCATTCGTCCTGGCCCATGCCGGGGACATAGCCGGACAGGCCCGACTTGAAGCGGTGCTGGCCGGAGACGACCTCAATGTGCCCAGGGGATGTGCCACCGCCGTGGTTGGAGGGTACGAGATCTTTGTCCCCCTGGAAGGGGCCGTGGATTTCGAGACCGAGCTGACTCGGCTGGACAAGGAACTGGCCAAGGTGAGCAAGGACCTCGATTTCGTGACCAAAAAGCTGGCCAACCAGGGGTTTGTTGCCAACGCCCCGGCCGCAGTGGTGGACAAGGAAAAGGCCAAGGCAGCCGAGTTCGGTGAAAAGAAAGAGAAACTGGAGCACCTTAAGGGTCGGCTTCAGGAACTGATGGGATAAGGAAAAAGAGGAAACAATATGTCCAAAGTCTATCTTTTGGGAGCCGGTCCGGGTGATCCGGGGCTGTTGACCGTCAAGTCCAGGGAGATCCTGGAACAGGCCGATGTGGTGGTCTACGATTACCTGGCCAACAAAACCTTTCTTTCCTACTGCCGCCGGGATGCGGAAGTCATCTATGTGGGCAAGAAGGGCGGGGATCACACCCTGCCCCAGGATGAGATCAATGCTCTTATTGTGCGTAAGGCCCGGGAAGGTAAATCCGTGGCCCGGCTCAAGGGCGGCGATCCCTACGTGTTCGGGCGCGGGGCCGAAGAGGCCGAAGAGCTTCTCGAAGCCGGCGTGCAGTTCGAGGTGGTTCCCGGGGTGACCTCGGCCGTGGCCGGACCGGCTTATGCCGGTATTCCCCTGACCCACCGCAGGTTTGCCTCGTCCGTGTCTTTCATCACCGGACACGAGGATCCCACCAAGCCTGATTCGGTGCACAACTGGAAGGCCCTGGCCTCGGGCACGTCAACTCTGGTCTTTTTCATGGGAGTCAAGAATCTGCCGTCCATCACCTCCAACCTGATCAAGGCCGGCATGGATCCGGCTATGCCCGCGGCCTTGGTCCGCTGGGGCACTACCGCCGATCACCAGTCCTGGGTGTCCACCGTGGGCGAGATCGCGGAAATGGCCGTGCGGGAAGGGGTCAAGCCGCCTTCTCTGCTGGTGGTGGGCCGGGTGGTCACCCTGCGCGATACCCTGAACTGGTTCGAGCAGCTCCCGCTGCTGGGCAAGGGCGTGGTTGTTACCCGGGCCAGAGAACAGGCCTCCACCCTGGTTTCCCTGGTGGAAAAGATGGGGGCCAGATGCTACGAGTTTCCGACCATTAAAATTGAGCCCCTGGACGATTACGGCCCGGTTCGGGAAAAGATCGGGCAGCTCGGCGGGTATGATTGGGTTATCTTCACCTCGGTCAACGGAGTGCGCTATTTCTGGAACCAGCTCCGGGAGCAGGGCCTGGATGCCCGGGCTCTTGGCGGGCGCAAGGTGGCGGCCATCGGCCCGGCTACGGCCGCGGCCCTGAAGCACCGCGGGGTCCATGCCGACTTTGTGCCGGAAAAGTATGTGGCCGAATCCGTGGTGGAAGGACTGCTGGCTCTTGGAGTGAAAGGAAAGAAGGTTCTTATTCCCAGAGCCCGGGTGGCCCGGGAAGTATTGCCGGAGCAGCTCCGTGAGGCCGGAGCCGACGTGGAGATTCTGCCTGTGTACGAAACCGTGCTGGCCCAGGAGTCCGGACAGGAGATCGAGGAACTGATGCGCGAAGGCAGGATCCGGTTCCTGACCTTTACCAGTTCGTCCACCGTGGAGAATTTCTTCTCCCTGGTCAGCCCGGATGCGCTCAGGCCCTATGCCGGAAATCAGGTCAGAATCGGGTGCATCGGCCCGATAACGGCCGAAACCCTGTCCCGGTACGGGTTTTCTCCGGATGTCATGCCCGAGGAGTATACCGTTCCGGCGCTGGCCGAGGCACTGGCCAGAGGGTAGCTTCGGATCCTGCCCGGCGCTGCCTTCTTTTCCCGGCGCCCGGGGGAGGCGGGCAGAGGTGTACGGAACTGCTCAAGAGGATTGTCTTTTCATTGCCTTTCTTTGCGACCTTCGCTTCTGTTCAGATACGCGAAGGCCGCAAGGGGCGGTGCAAGAGTGCTGAGGAGAGACCATGAAGATGCCCATTGCCGTTCTTGTGTCCGGAAGCGGCTCCAACCTGCAGGCCGTAATCGATCGTATCGAGCAGGGAGTGCTGGACGCCGAAATATGTCTGGTGTTCAGCAATAAGGAGGGGGCGTACGGGCTTGAGCGGGCCAGACGGCACGGACTGCCGACCCGGTCCATGGTCATGGCCGACTTTTCCGATCGAATCGCCTATGACCGGGCCATGGTCGAGGTGATCCGGGGCAGCGGCGCGGAACTGGTGGTTCTGGCCGGGTTCATGCATTTTCTGAGCCCGGTAGTCGTGCACGCTTTTGAAAACCGTATTCTGAATATCCACCCTTCACTGTTGCCCGGATTTCCCGGGGTCCGGGCCCAGCGGCAGCAGGCGGAATACGGGGTCAGTCTGGCTGGATGCACGGTTCATTTTGTGGACGAGGAAATGGATAACGGACCGATCATTATCCAGGCTGCGGTTCCGGTCCTGCCCGGAGACGATGAAGCGAGCCTGGGAGAACGAATTCTGTCCATGGAGCACCGCATCCTGCCTCAGGCCATTCAGTGGGTTGCGCAGGGGCGGGTTTTTCTTGACGGGCGCGGGGTTGTGGTCAATCAGGATGAAACGTCGGCTTTCGCAGGGAACCTCGAACATCGACTGGTCAACCCGCGGCTGGAAAGGGGCTTTTGAATCGAGGTACAGGAGGGATCATGCCCGAGTTTCGTTTTCAGCTGAATGATGAGGAAAAGCAGTATCTGAAGGATCTGGTCCGGTGGAGCATCAGAAGTTATTTTTTTGCTGCCGAGGCTGAACGTCCCTTTTGTCCGTCGGAGAAATTACGGTCCCGGTTCGGGGCGTTTGTGACCCTCAAGAAAGGGGGGCGGTTGCGCGGGTGCATCGGGCATATTATGGGTGATGCCCCTCTTGTCGAGACCCTGGCCAAGATGGCCAGGGCCGCAGCCTTTGAAGATCCCCGGTTCCCTCCCCTGGGCCGGACGGAGCTGGAAGAGGTGGAGATAGAGGTCTCCATTCTCAGCCCCCTGGAGCGGGTTACGGACATGACGTTGATTGAACCCGGTCGACACGGCCTGCTGATCAAACGGCACTGGTCTTCGGGCCTGCTTCTGCCTCAGGTGGCCCTGGAATGGGGCTGGGACCGGGAGACCTTTCTGGCCCAGACCTGCCGCAAAGGAGGTCTACCTGGTGACTGCTGGCAGGATCCGGATACCGAGGTGTACTGGTTCGAAGCGGAAGTGTTTTGAAAAATCATCAGAAATCCCGGAACCAAAGAGAAGGATGGAGTTTATGAATCGACTTTGTATTGTATTGTGCCTGGTTGCGGCAGTGCTGGTGTTTATCAGTCAGGCCCAGGCTGCTGATGGCAAGGATCTGGTGCGGTTGTCCACCAGTAAGGGAGCGGTGGTCCTGGATTTGGACCGGGAGCATGCTCCGGTGAGTGTGGAGAATTTTTTACGTTACGTGGATGACGGCTTTTACGACGGCACCCTGTTTCATCGGGTCATTCCGGGGTTCATGATTCAGGGGGGCGGCCTGGACAAGGACATGAACCGGAAATCGCCGCATGACCCTATTCGCAACGAATCCGACAACGGCCTCAGGAATACAACCTATACCGTGAGTATGGCCCGGACCAACGCTCCTCACTCGGCCACAGCCCAGTTTTTTATCAATGTCGCGGACAATGATTTTCTGGACGGTAAAAAAGGCAAGTGGGGATACGCCGTGTTCGGTGAGGTGGTGAAGGGGCAGGACGTTGTCAAGGCCATCGAGGCGGTGGTGACCACCACCCGATCCGGGCGCCGGGACGTGCCGGTCAAACCGGTCGTTATCGAAAAGGCCGAACGAATCGAGTGATTTTTCACCTGTAAGAAACGTTTCTAAGGGTAGCATCACCCCGCTGTTCGATATGGATGGCGGGGTTTTTTGCGTCCATTCCCGAGGGCGGCCGAGGTGGGGATTTCGTGACGTGACGTCGGCGAAAAGATGACGATAATGTATAAAAAATATTTTTTTAACAAAAAAGAGAGAATTTCTTAGACAAAATTGTATAAAAAGAGGCAAAGAGAACGTACTCGTTTCCTTGAAAAGAGTATAAATAGCTGATTTATTGTAATAAAGTTAAAATGGCAAGCCGGTTGCTCTATACCCTTTATCACAACTTTATTGGGAGGTAATCGAGTGAACGGAGCAGATACTGTATTCATCATCATTTCCGCGGCCCTGGTCATGCTCATGACCCCGGGCCTGGCCCTGTTTTATGCAGGCATGACCCGATCCAAGAACGTTCTTGGAACCATCATGCAGAGTTTTGCGGCCCTGGCCGTAATCTCCATTGTCTGGGCTCTGTGGGGGTATTCCCTGGCTTTCGGTAATGATATCGGAGGATTGATCGGAGGTCTTAATTTCCTTGGTCTCATGGGTGTGGGCATGGAACCCAATCCCGACCTGGCCGGCAACATCCCGCACCTGGTGTTCATGGTCTTTCAGTGCATGTTCGCCGTGATCACCCCGGCCCTGATCACCGGGGCTTTTGCCGAACGTATGAAATTCAGCGGATTTCTTGTCTTTACAATTTTGTGGTCTACCATCGTCTACAGCCCCCTGTGTCACTGGGTGTGGGGCGGCGGCTGGATGGGCGAAATGGGCGCTCTGGACTTTGCCGGGGGGGCCGTGGTCCACATGAGCTCGGGCGCCGCGGCCCTGGCTGCTGTCCTGTATCTGGGCAAGCGCAAGGGGTACGGCTCCCGGTCCTTCATTCCCCATAATCTGCCCATGACCGTACTCGGTACGGCCCTGCTCTGGTTCGGCTGGTTCGGTTTCAACGCCGGATCCGCTCTGGCCGCCGACGGTCTGGCCGGCAATGCCTTCGTGACCACGCACATGGCGGCTTCTGCGGCGGTTCTCGGCTGGCTTCTGGTGGAATGGAAGCATCACGGCAAGCCCACCACCCTGGGAGCCATGTCCGGAGCCGTGGCCGGTCTGGTGGCCATCACTCCGGCGGCAGGATTCGTGGGTGTCAAGTCGGCCATGTTCATCGGTTTTCTGGCCGGGATGATCTGCTACGGCGGGGTCATGCTCAAAGCACGGTTCGGATACGACGACTCTCTGGACGTGGTCGGTATCCACGGCCTCGGCGGAATCTGGGGCGCGCTGGCCACCGGGATTTTCGCCTCCACTGCCGTCAATCCGGGCGGTGCCGACGGACTGCTGTTCGGCAACCCTCTGCAGCTCTGGATCCAGTTCGTGTCCGTGGTGGCCACGGTGGTCTTTTCCTTTGTCGTCTCCTGGGGACTCCTGAAACTGGTTGATGGACTGGTGGGTCTGCGGGTAAGCCCGGAAGAGGAAGAAATCGGGCTGGACGTCAGCCAGCACAGCGAAACCGGCTACCAGTCGTAGTCCATAACGGCACAGCACAAGGAGCATCATATGAAGAAAATCGAGATCATCACCCGGCCGTACAAGGTCGACGAGGTCAAGGAGGCCCTGACCGGCCTGGGCATTCAGGGCATGACCATCTCCGAGGTGCAGGGCTTCGGCCGGCAGCGCGGACATAAAGAGGTTTACCGCGGCGCGGAATATCAGGTGGATTTTGTGGCCAAGGTCAAGATTGAAGTGGTTGTGGATGACGAGGTCATGCCCGGAGCGGTCCAGGCCGTGCAGAAAGCGGCCCTGACCGGGAAGATCGGCGACGGCAAGATCTTCATCCTCCCGGTTGAGGATGTGGTTCGGATTCGAACCGGGGAGAGCGGGGTGGACGCCATCTAGTCCGCCGGCGACGCAATCCGGGGCGCACTCCCTGAACAGGAAGTGCGCCTTTTTTGTGACATAAGACAGGAGGGGAGGATGTGATGACCGAGGCAGAACGCAGTGTCCGGGACCTGGAAGAGGAAAAAAAGAACCTTTTCGCGGACCCCGGAATCGAATCTGACGGCCTGGCCCTGGCCCGTCGACTGAGTGCGGCGTATGACCGGTATTTCACTGCCAGGTATGCCGACATGCCCGGAGATCTGCCCCCTTTCGTCCTGGTCGCTGTGGGCGGATACGGGCGACGGGAGCTGTGTCTGCATTCGGATGTCGATATTCTGATTCTGTTTGCTGAAAAGGTTCCGGAGTCGGCCGGGGAGCTGGCAACCTCCATGTTTGTCCCCCTGTGGGACCAGGGTGTGGACCTCGGGCATGGGGTGCGGGAGATCCGGGAGTGCCTTGATCTGGCCGGGGAGGACTATGAGGTTATGACGTCGCTTCTGGACGCCAGGCTGATCTGCGGAGATTCAACCCTCTTTGAGCGGTTGCGATCCGAGATTGTTGACTCAGTGCTTTTGAAACATCGGGACAGATATTTAACGTGGCTCCAGGACGGACTGGCCGCCAGACAGGGCAGCTTTGCGGCGGGAAGCAATGTTCTCGAGCCCCATCTGAAGCAGGGCATCGGGGGGCTTCGGGATGTCCATCATATTTTGTGGGTTGCCGCGGCCCGCTACGGGGCGACCGGTCTGGGGGGGCTGGCGGAAACAGGCAGTCTGGCCGTGGCCCAGGAAGAGGCACTGCAGGATCACCTCTCCTTTCTGCTCCGGGTTCGTACCTGGCTGCACGTCCGGGCCGGACGGCGTACCGATCGGCTGCATCTGGAGCTCCAGCCGGAGCTGGCCGCCTGCCTGGGGTTTGAAGACACGATACAGGAGAGCGGGGTGGAGCGGTTTCTGGCCCGCCTGCACCGGGAGATGCGCGGAATCACTGACCTGTGCGGTTCCTTTGTCCGAATACACGGGTGTGCCCGGGAGCACGCAGAGCAGGATCTGGACCTTCCGTTTCAGCTGGGGCGGCTTGTGGGGGTGTCCTGCGGTGAGTTGACCCTGAACGGATCTCCCGGGGGACGGGACCGGCTTGTTCTGGCTTTGGCCCTGTTTGAGGCCGCGGCCAGAACCGGGTTGCCTCTGGCCTGGTCATGTCTCCGGTTTGTCGAGGATACGCTGTTTCTGGTGGATTTAAGGTTTCGCGGACTGCCGGGAACTCTGCGCACCCTGCGGACCATCCTTGAGCAACCTTATGCAGGTTCGGCCCTGGAGCAGATGATGCATTCCGGTTTTCTGGGAGCGCTCATCCCTGAGTTCGGCCTGGTTGAGGATAAGGTTCAATTCGACGCCTATCACACCTTTCCGGTTGGGCGACACTCCATCCGGGCCGTGGAGATCCTGTGTCGGGAGTCGGGGGATTTTCCTCCGGACATTTTTTCCGAACTCCTTGAGGAGATCGGCCCCTGTTTTCCCCTTCGCCTGGCAACACTGCTGCATGATGTGGGAAAGGGAGGGGAGGATCATGCCCGGCGAGGGGGGAGTATAGCGGCTCGGATTCTGGACCGAATGCGCGTCGCAGAACATGAGGCCGAAGAGGTGGTTTTTCTGGTGGAAAACCACCTCTTGCTTGCAGTCACTGCCCAGAGCCGGGATCTGGGGGACGAGGGGGTCATCGCGGATCTGGCCGAGGCAGTGGGCAGCGTGGAGCGTCTCAAGAAGCTCATGCTTCTGACCTGGGCCGATGCCCGAGCCACCGGCCCCAAGGCGTGGTCCAGGTGGACCGCGTCCCTGATCCGGGAGCTGTTTTTCAAAGTCCTGCACGTACTGACCCTGTCGCCACTGGCCGGAAACCATGTCATGCATCAGTTGGCTGTGACCCGGGACAGAATCCGATCCAGGGGAGCTGATCGGTTCGATACCAGAATGCTGGAGAGCCGGCTCGGTGTTCTTCCGCAGCGGTATCTGTTGCAGTATGAACCTGAAATCGTGTTGGAGCACCTGGACCTGGTGAACGACCTGGGGAACAGGGATAATCCCGGTTTCGTGCTCCGGGTCGTTGAGGACGAGGAGGCCGGATGCTGGAAAATGACCCTGGCAGCCCGGGACACCCCGGGGCTGTTTGCCGTCATCGCCGGGGTCCTGGCCCTGCACAACATCGCAGTGTATGCAGCTGATCTGCATGTCTGGGAGGACGGCACGGTTCTGGATCTGTTTTGGGTCTCCGGTCCTGCCGATCCCCTGTACGCCGAAGAGAGCTGGAACAGGATCCGGGATTCCCTGCGTGCGGCCCTGAATGGAAAACTGGCCATCGGCCATCGGCTGGACAAGAAGCGCAGGCTCGGATTTTCAAAACCGGCAGGATTGCCGGCGGCTTCTCCCCGGGTCAGTCTGGAAGAAAACGGCTCGGATTTTTTTTCCGTGATCGAGGTGGTCTGTGATGATCGGGAGGGGATGCTGTACGATATCGCCGGAACCCTGCAGGAACTTAAGTTGAATATCGTGTTTGCCCGTATTGCCACGAAAAAAGATCGGATTCTGGATGTGTTCTATGTCCGGGACAGTATGGGGGAGAAGATCTCGGATCCCGGTCAGAAGCAGGAGATAGTCAGGGCGATCGAGTATCGTATCGCTGGGGCGCAGGGGTAGGGGAAGAGAGAAGGCAGGTAGAGACAAGGCATGCCTTGTCTCTACGATGATACGCACGGTCTGCGGTTAAAAAAACGTTTTTCGTACCAAAGTTTAATTCTTACCGCAGCACTTCTTGAATTTTTTTCCGCTCCCGCACGGGCAGGGATCGTTGCGCTTCACCTTTCGGGTTTCTCTGCGCACGGTCTCGGGCCTGGGGTTCAATCCTTCGGCATAGACCCATTTCCCGTCTTCGCGGACGAATCTGCTCCGTTCATGCAGAACCCGGTGATCCTTTCCGTCGTCGAATTCGGCCTGGAATTCCACGATCCCTTCCTCGTCCGACTCCTGTCCGGCCGTGGTGTTGAAGATGTGCAGACCGCACCAGGTGACCTGGCGGTTCATCTCCCTGGTCTCCTCGACGTCGAATTCTCGGCGCAGCTCCTCGCTTAAAGAGGTGACCAGATAGTCCATATCGTTTACAGCAAAGGCCGTGTACCTGGAACGCATCAAC
The DNA here is from genome assembly GCA_041685265.1 of Desulfomicrobiaceae bacterium. GTDB lineage: Bacteria > Desulfobacterota > Desulfovibrionia > Desulfovibrionales > Desulfomicrobiaceae > JAWLGC01. Next base: position 30,925 of record JAWLGC010000011.1, read on the forward strand.
GCTTCGGCGGTGGGGACGTCGGCCGACCCGTTCAGGTAGGGACCGCAGCATTCGTCAAAGTTTTTTTCGGAGCCGCAGGGGCAGAGGTTCATTGTGAGAGTTCCTTGGTGCTTGCAGTATTGGAGAATTGCAAGGAACCCATGGAACCAGCTGGTTCCATGGGTTCCTTGTTCTGTTTTTGAAGCTCGCTGGGCGAGCCTGCGTCAGCCTCAATGATTGGCGCAGTCCACGTGGTCGCACATGATCTGCTGGTCCTGGACCTGACCGGAGGCCCAACCGGCGACCACGTCGTCGATTTCGCCTTCGCAGCCGCGCACGACCTGGATGTTGTTGGCCATAAGCAGGTTCACGGCACCCTGGCCCATGTTGCCGGCCAGCATGACCGAGACACCCTTGTCCACCAGGGTGGTCACGATATTTGATTTGCAGCCGCAGCCCGGAGGCGGGGTCACGGTTTCCCGTTCGACGATCGTACGGGCATCGTCCAGTGTGAGAATGGTGAAGAATTCGCAGTGGCCGAAATGTCCGTCCACCTGTGTCCCTTTTGACGGTAGTGCAATTTTCATGATGATCCCTCCCGAGAGTCGAAAAAATAATGTTGATCGAAGTGAGTAAGAATGATGGTGGAGGGTGTCAACGGAGTCGTCCGGTTCTGTTTGAGAAAGAAACTGCATGGTGGGTGAAACGTGTGCAGGCACAGGGGGGCATCGGTTGCCATGCCTGAGTGTGTGAAAAGTCGAAACCGCTATATCAGAACCTGCCCCCTGAATCCGTCCACCGTAATCGTGTCCCCTGTTTTCACCCGTTGCAGGATGCCCGTCGCCCCTGTGACGCACGGCAGACCGTACTCCCTGGCGATGATCGCGCCATGGATGAGCATGCCGCCCCGTTCTTCCACCACTCCGGCGGCCAGGGGGGCCACAAAGGTCATATTCGGGTCCACGGCCCGGCAGACCAGGATTTCGCCGGACTGAAATGCAAACAGATCTTCAGGCGTGTCGACGACCCTGGCCGGTCCCCGGGCCAGCCCCGGTCCGGCAGGCTGTCCGGGGATCGGACCGGCTCCGGATGGGCCTGTCTGCCGGGTCGCGGTGTCCCGGGGTGCGGGTTGCGGTTTGTAAGCGGGATCTTCAAGCCCTCTGGCGATTTCTTCGGCAGGCAGCTCGGGGTGCCGGGCCTGCCCGAGACGCTGATTTCCTTCTTCCATGGCCACCAGGAGCGGTCCCTCGATTTTTCCAAGGTGGATGTTGTCATCGTCCCGAAGCCGGTACCCGGCCCGGCCCAGTTCGAGCATTTCCAGGGCGAAGGTTCGCTTCTGCGGGGGGAAGGAGTCCAGGAATGCCCGTTCCTGTTCCCGGACCGGTGGGTGCGGTCTGTTGCGGGGCGGATGAGCGGCAATCTCCAGAATGATCCGTACAATCCCCCGGGCACCTTCGGTGCACCAGGCAATGGAGCAGGAGAGATCCCCGAAGCGGGAGATGAAACGTTCAAGGTTTGTCTCGAACGGTGCGTGTTCGGGCAAGAGATTCTCCTTGAGTCTGCGGGCCAGGGCCGGATCATCCCGGACCATGGAGGCAAGCTCTTCCAGCAGGGCGTTTCGCTGCACGCCTTCGAGCTCCGTACCGGTCAGCAGATTCATGAATTCGTAGGGATCTTCCGGGGCCATTGTTTCGTTGTAGATGCGCCCGAAGATGCGGATGGCATGGGCAAAGGGAATGAAGTCGCTCCAGTAGACCTGGTTCCACCGGGTGAATACGGCCAGGCGGTGCCGGATTTCCGCAGCCAGTTCCGTGTTGTCCAGCTCCTTGGGGTCCTTTCGGTGCAGCTGCCGTGCATCGTGATCCATTTTTGGAAGCAGGTCCGTTTCGATACGTCGTCGCAGCTCCCTGAGGTTGTCAATGCTGCGGTGCAGTGAGAGGTACCACGGCCGCTTGTCTTCTTCCTGCCACAGGGGCCCCGGGGAATCGCTCGAAGGCGCGGTGGTCACGGGGCGGGCCTGGAGCAGGACCGGTCCTGACACGGTTATGGTCCACTCGATGTCCTGTGGTCGTTGGAACAGGTTCTCCACCCCCGAGCCGACCCGGTGCAGGTCCCTGAGCAGGGGGGGATCGAGCAGGGGGCGGGAGTTCGGAGCGTGCCCGGCCGCGGGGGCTGTATGGCGAAGCACGTGCCCCGACTCGCGGTCCAGAAGCCACCGTTCCGGCTGAGTCGTTCCGTCCACCAGCTGTTCGTTCAACCCGGAAACCGCCTCAACCACCATTTCGGATTCGTTCAGGGGGTTGGCCGTGAACAGAACCCCGGAACAATGTCCGGGAACCAGTCCCTGCACCACCACGGCCATTGCCGAACCGGCCGGGTCCAGTCCCAGCTCCCTGCGGTAGAGCAGGGCCCGGTCCGACCACAGGGATGCCCAGACCAGGCGAATATGTTTCAGGACGTCATTTTTTCCGTGGATGTCCACAAAGGAGTCGTGCAGCCCGGCAAAGGAGGTCCGATCCGAGTCCTCGGAAGGCGCCGAGGAGCGGATAACCAGGGAGGCGTCTGCGAACCGGTCAAAGATATCCCTGGTGAGGGAGGCGGCAAGGGGGGCGGGAATCGGCGTGCGCAGGAAAAGGGATTTGATGCGCAACGAGGCGTCCCAGAGCTCTTCCCAGCGCATGGCGTCCAGGGGGCGGCGGGACAGCTCGGCACTGATCCGACTGCCGAGACCGGTTTCCGCCAGATATGCCCGGTAAGCCGTGCAGGGAATGCATACGGTTTCCGGGACAGTGAATCCGGCCGAGAAGAGTCGTGCCAGTGAAAGTGCCTTACCGCCGATCTCGAGACGTTCGGCGGTAAGGCATTCGGTCAGGGAAAGGAGGCGCATTGCAGGAAGCTCCGTTGCAGGTGAAGGGAGCAAAACCCTATTCCTTCCGGGTCCCGAAAGCAATGCACAAGCCCGGTTCAGGCGAAGGCCCGCAACCTGTCCCGGTCCATGGGCTCCCTGCCGTTGAAGTAGCCGCAGGCCCTGTAATAGCGGAGATCCTCCAGCAGGGCGCGCCTGTACTCCCGGTCTCCGGCCAGTCTTCGGATCAGCCGGAACGGCTTTTGGGTTATCCCGGTGAGCGGCGAGGTCAGCTCCGACGGGTCCCGGAAACACTCCCAGTCGCACTCCCGACAGTACGGGGTACGCCCGAGAGTCCTGAAGTCGATATCCTCAAATTTTCCCAGATCCTCATCTGCCCGATACCCGCAGGGGTAGGCGTGGCTGTTTTGGCTGTCCACGAAGAAGAAATCAATGCCGCCCCGACAGGCTGCGGATTGTTCGGGGTGCCCCTGGTATTGCCGAATCAGGCTGAGAAGGGAGCTGCGAGGGGTGAACAGCCGCATTCTGGAGCGATATTCGGGAAGGGTGTCGTACAGGGCCCGGAACATGGATGTCTTCTCCTGGCTGGAGAATCTGATCATGTCCACGGCCGATGTGGCAGCGTATACGGCCTGGTCCTCATCCTCCATGCTCATGGGGTAGCAGCAGTTGACGATGGTGAACCCGAGATTTTCCACAAAGCTGAAGAAGTCGCCAAAGGCGGTTTTGAATCCCCGGTACAGGTCGTCCGGATGCTGCCCCTTGTGCAGTCGCGCGGGATCGCCCCCGGTGAGCCGGTTGATGCCCAGGTTGGCCGAGGGATAAATGCCGTGCTCGTGGAAGATGGGCAGCGCCTTTTCCATACCGGCGACAATATTGGGAAGCCCCCGGTTTTCTTCGTGCAGGTCGGGCGAACAGGAGTCCAGACTGACCCAGAAGTTGCGCAGCCTGGTTGCGGCCAGTTTTTCGGCTAGGTTATGCATGCTGCTTTTGAAATCCGGTTTGTCGTGCCCGGCAAACATGAATCCGTTGGTTCCGGTGCGGATGAACGGGATGCCCGCCCTGCCGGCCAGGTCGATGCACTCGATGAGCTGCTTCTGGACCACAAAGGGTTCGCCTCCGGTAAAGGAGACAGCCTGCATGTTGTTGGCGACCATGGTGTCCAGGATGGACCGGACGGAGTCCATGGTCAGCGTGGTGCGGTCGAAGCGGTTGGTGACCCGCATCCCGCACTGGGCGCAGGTGGCGTTGCACCTGTCCGTGAGCTGGATCACCACCTGTCCGGGAACGCGCCCCCGGAGCAGGGAGATGAGGGACGACAGGGAAAGAATGGTATTGCTTTTTGAAATCATCCGGGATGCGTATGCCCGGAAGGTGTCGGGAGTGTTGCCGAAAAGAGAAGGGAGGGTGACAGATGGCCGGGGCGGGGCAAAGAATCCGGCCGAGAAGAGTCGTGCCGGTGAAAGTGCCCTGCCGCCGATCTTGAGATGATCGGCGGCAGGGCATTCGGTCAGGAAACGCATCGTAGTGCGGGAAACTCCGTTGCAGGTGGAGGGAGTTAACCCCAGTTCCTTCCGGGTCCCGAAAGCAATGCACAAGCCCGGTTCAGGTAAAGGCCCGCAGCCTGCCCAGGCGGCCCGGGGGCTCCCCGCCGTTGTGAAGTATCCGCGCAAGCCTTATACGAAGCGCAGACTCCGGAACAGGGCGTGCCTAAAAGCTTATCTGGCCGTGTAAGAAGTCGTTCAGCCGGGATTCGAAATGGGATCCGGCGCCAACCGATGTGTAGTCGGAGGAAACGATCTGCATATCAGTGCTCCGGCCGGCCAGAAAATCGTTCAGCTCGGCTTCGAAGTCTGATCCCGCCCCGACAAAGGAGGTGCGGGTAAGCTCGGGAGCTGCATCCAGCCGGTTTTCCGCGCAGAAGTCGCTCAGCCGGGATTCGAAATGGGATCCGGCGCCAACCGATGTGCGGTCGGAGGAAACGATCTGCATATCAGTGCTCCGGCCGGCTAGAAAATCGTTCAGCTCGGCTTCGAAGTCTGATCCCGCCCCGGCAAAGGAGGTGCGGGTAAGCTCGGGAGCTGCATCCAGCCGGTTTTCCGCGCAGAAGTCGCTCAGCCGGGATTCGAAATGGGATCCGGCGCCAACCGATG
>JAWLGC010000011.1:36022-46022 GCA_041685265.1 Desulfomicrobiaceae bacterium
CAAAGGAGGTGCGGGTAAGCTCGGGAGCTGCATCCAGCCGGTTTTCCGCGCAGAAGTCGCTCAGCCGGGATTCGAAATGGGATCCGGCGCCAACCGATGTGCAGTCGGAAGAAACGATCTGCATCTCAGTGCTCCGGCCGGCCAGAAAATCGTTCAGCTCGGCCTCGAAGTCTGATCCCGCTCCAGTAAAGGAAGAGCGGACAGCTTCGGGTGCAGCGTCCATCCGATTCTCCGAACAGAACTCCTTCAGACGAGCCTCGAAATGGGAGCCGGCTCCTACTGAAGGATAGTCTGCGGGGATGACCTGCAGCTTGTCGATTCGGCCGGCAAGAAGGTCGGTCAGGAGACATTCGAAACCGGCCCCGGTTCCGCTAAAGGCAGGCCGGCTGGCGGGGATGGCAGAGTTCTGTCTGTTTTGCAGGCAGAACTCATTCAGCCGCAGTTCGAAGTGGGTGCCTGCTCCAATGGAAACCTGAGGTTTGGTGGACGTTCCAGAAACCGACTCCCGGTTGTTGTAGAATTCGTTCAGGCGGTTTTCAAAACTGGTTCCGATTCTGGGCTGGTTATTTTTGGTGGCGGTTAGAAATTTGCCGTCGGAAAAGCTATAAAGACGATTCTCAAGGTTATAACCCAACTCTATATTTTTCATGCTAGACTCCCTTTATGGTAAAGATGAGCGATCCCGGCACAAAATTATTGTGTGGGTGGGCACTCATTATTATAGGTGTTATAGATTGCAAGTGCAGACTGTTTGCCCATTCAAGTTGCTTTTGCAAAAACATATTCTAAAAAGCCTGTCAAGTTTATAATAAGCAATTATTTAAAGTGGTTAAGTTGTATTTTTATGTAAGTGAAATTTTTCATTAGAAGAATCAGGAGGTTGGAGAGGGAAAGATATTTCCCTGAAGTTACGCATTGTATCCCTTCGCGGTGAAAAAATATTACCGCGAAAGACGCGAAGAGCGCGAAGGAAGAGGGGGATGGGCCATACAGGTCTCACCTGTCCCATTGCTTTAGGGAAAATTGAGAAGTCCGTAACTTCAGATAGTCAAATTTTTAAAGGGCGGTATAGGCTGGTGGAGGAAGGGCATTCTGATTACAGCCGCATTCCCCACCGTATCGCTCTGGCCTGTACGGCCAGCCCGCTCTCCATCTGGACCAGGTCCGGTCCTGACTTCGAAAAAGGAACATACAGAACTCTGCTGTGGTGCAGACGTAATGATCCGAGTTTCAATGTCTCCAGCACATCCCGAGTCTGCCTGACTCCCTTGCAGGGGACGACCGTCAGTGATTGGATCGCTTCGCCAAGTGGCAGAGTTACAGGGAGATGATGAATGTCGGTTGCAAAAGCCTGGGCGGGGGCCGGCAACCGGATGCCCGAGAACTGTCGGCTAAGCCGGAGGAAGAGCTCCGGGTGGAGTTTGAAGGCCGGAATGCGGAATCTGGTGGGGGCGAGGGGGAATGGAGGACGAATGTGCGAAGGAAGGTCTTCACCCTTTCGGACAAAGGAGATGGTCATTTCCCAGAAGGGGAGCAGGGTGGAATCCGGATGCGGCAGGAACTGCACGGCTCCATCGAGTTGCCCCACCTTTCCGGTGAAGGTGGACCAGTGGGTCTCGCAGTGCTCGCACTGCAGGACCATGCTGTCTCCCGGGCCGCTCAGGTCCCAGCCGCAGGCCGGGCAGAGGGAGGGGACAAAGGTGTAGCCCGGGTCCGGCCGGGTAGCGGAGGTTTCGGGAAGGTCAGAGGGTGTTGATGTGATTTTCGCGCCGGTCACTCCGTCCAGAAGTCCATTGGTCGTACGCCATATGGGGGAGAATATGACGCTTTCAAGATCGCCGATAAAAGCGTTGGCGGCGGGTCCCGGTGGGGCAGGCGGGGCCTGCTTGCGCAGCCCCTGTCTGAAACTGACTTGTGGCGGCAGAAATACTCCCGGAGTGCGTGGCTCCACGAAATTCATGGCCAGAGCCTGGGTACGCAGCCCAAGAGAGATGGGGGCCCCGGAAAGTTCCGCGGCCAGAAAGCTGGTATCCATGATCCGGTGGCTCACCCCCTCCCGGGACAGGGTGAACCCCAGTCCCCGGAAGCGGCGGTAGGGCAGGTAAATGAGCTCGCCCTTTTCGTCGATTCGGGGCGGAATGTAAAAGTGCGCCGGACCCCTTGTGGTGATGGTGTGGGAGACCCGGCAGTAGTCGCAGGTGAAGAGGCGGTCCGTTTCAGACAGGGTGACGGGACCGCCGCACTGGGGGCAGGAATGGGACAGGGTTGGCACGTCCTTCCCCTAGAGTCTGCTGCCGCACTGGTTGCAGAAGGTCGCTCCAGGCAGATTTTCAGCCCGGCACTGGGAACAGAATTTCTTTTGAGGCGGCTGATTCGCGGGAGTGCCGCACCGGGAGCAGAATTTCGCGCCCGGGGACAGATTTTTGCCGCAGGACCCACACTGTGTGAAGACCACCAGCTGGTGGCCGCAGGTGGGGCAGAATTTGCCGTCCACAGGCACGGGCTGATGACAGTCCGGACAGGTGGGACCGGAGTTTGGAGCAGCGGAACCCGGAGTTGCCCCGCCTGAAGCAGATATCGCCGCACCGGCCGCGGCCTGCCCCATCATGGCCGGCATCATGAATCCCACGCCCATGCCCATGGAGTCTCCGGCCGTACCCTGATTTTCAGCAGCCTTTTCCATGGCCGCGGCCGCCTTCATCTGCATAAATCGGTTCATGTCCGGAAGCAGGGAGAGCCTGGCACTGTCGTCGATGGCTTTCTGTACTTCGGGCGGCGGGGTGATGGAGTTGATGTACAGCTGGTGCAGGGAGAGGCCGAACCGGGCGAAATCTTCAGCGAGGCGTCTCTGCAGATTTTCAGAGAGCTCGTCGTACTGGCCGGGAAGGTCCAGGAGGGTGCTCAGGGTTTCGCCCAGGCAGTCGTTCAGTCTGGAGACGATGACCCTGCCGAGGTATTCGGAGACGGTCTTTGAAGAAAATTCGCCCAGGGTGCCGACCATGGCGTTCACGAACAGCAGAGGCTGGACAATGCGCAGGTTGAACACCCCGAAGGCCCGCAACCGGACCGGCCCGAGTTCAGCGTCCCGAAATGCCACCGGTTCCCGGGTCCCCCATTTCAGGTCCGTGAACACCTTGGTACTCACCAGATAGCATTCTGCTCGAAGCGGGCTGGTCAGCCCCCAGGGGATGGCCATAATCTTGTTCAGGATCGGGATGTTTGCCGTCTTCAGGGTATGCCGGCCCGGGCCGAACACGTGCACGGCTTTGCCGTTGTAGAAGAAGATCCCGATCTGGCTTTCCCGGACCACCAACTGGGCCCCGTATTTGATCTCGCCCGAGCCTTTGGCCGGAATCCGGGAGACCATTTCCCGGCCGGTCTGATCGAACCATTCGATAAGTTCCAGAAAGAAGATATTGTCGCTGCCCATTGGGTTCTCCGGGTGCTGTGATGATGGGATGACAGAGGGTATCGTTGTGGGGTGGGAAACTCAAGTGGGGCGATGGCGGAGGAGGCAGGCGGGGAGCTTGCGTTTTTTGGGGGGGAGACGTAATTTCTGTTTTTACAACCTGAAGTACGCACCGCAGTTCAAACCTCCACCCTTCGCGGTGAAAGAATCCTACCGCGAAGGACGCGAAGAGGCGCGAAGGAAGAGGGGCATGGGTCGTAGGGCTCCTATAGGTCCCATTGTTTCAGGGAGATTGGGCAGTGCGAACTTTCAATTACAACGATACAGCACGCGAGGAGCGTATGAGCAGAGAAGTGGTGTTGATGAGCGAGGCGGACATGTCCCGGACCGTTGATCGCCTGGCCTACGAGATTCTGGAGCGGGACTGTGCACAGGGTGTGCCGGCTCTGGTGGGTATTCAGCGCAGAGGGGTGGAGCTTGCCCAGCGTATCCGGACCGTGCTGGCGGACAAGCTCGAGAACATGCCCGAGTTCGGAAAACTGGACATCAACCTGTACCGGGACGACTGGACCACCTCGGACGGCATTCCGCACATCAGCAGCACCGAGATCGATTTCGACGTCAACGGCAGGAACATCATCCTGGTGGATGATGTCCTGTACACCGGGCGAACCATTCGCTCCGCACTGGAGGCCATTCTCGATTTCGGCCGTCCCAACAGCGTCAAACTGCTGGTGCTCGTGGACCGGGGGCACCGGGAACTGCCCATCCATGCCGACTATGTGGGCAAGACCGTCCGCAGTGCCCGAAACGAGCATGTGGATGTCTTTTTGAAGGAACGGGACGGTGAGGACCGGGTGGTGCTCAGGGAGGAGTGATGGGCGCCCGGTTATTTTTTGAGAGACGGAATCCTGTCCGCCGGAATTGAAGCAGGTAAGCGAGCCTCCCGGGAATTCCTCGGAGGCTCGCTCACCTGTTATGATCTGAAGTTACGCACGGCCCATTGGCTGGTGTTCTTGAGTGCAACGCCTGTATTCCTTAGCAGTCATTCCCGTGAAAACGGGAATCTCAGACTTGTGGGCAATGACGGGCGTTGCCTCCGAAGCTGAGATTCCCGCCTTCGCGGGAAGGACAGGCTCTTATACATCCGGTGTCTGCGAGGTGCGTAACTTCAGTTATGATTTCGTTTGTTGGGGCTGGGGGGTGTTCAAACGTCTGGTTAAAAAAGGGCGTTCCTTCAAGTCAAGGACGGTCAGGCCAAGAGGGTTCATGGACTCGAGCTTTGTCTGACCGTGTCGGGTTGTAATGACATGGGTGCCGTGTCCGAAGATAAGTCCCTCGTGCATGATGATTTTTCCAAGAGCCACGCTCAGGACAGGGCGCAGTGTTTTCAGTGAAAAGACACTGATGTCTGCATCCGCCCCTTCCCCGAGATGCCCTTTGTCCGGAAGTCCCAGCATTGCCGCCGGTGCAGCGGAAACTTTGAGAACGAACTCTTCAAGGGTTAAGGCGTCGGCGCGCACAAGGGCCAATCCCTTTTCGACCTGATCGTTGCGGGGAATTCCGCCCCCGTCGGTGCTGATGGCGTTGATCACAAACTCTCTGCGGTCTTTCTTTGCGCAGGCAAGGCGTAATCTGGTCGTCGACGGGTTCATTGTGAAGCTTATGGAGCACATCCCACCAGTGGCATTGCTCGACTTCCACAACCGAACCCCGGTTTCCGCATCAACCGGTCTGATTTCTCCCCCAACCTCGGCGTTGAAGAGGCAATGACCGTTTCGAATGGCTTCTTCGAGTCCCTTCTCTGTTGGCGGGTACCCATGGATTTTTAACGCCGCCTGAGCCCCAACGCTTTCGGGCACCTCGTTGCGGCAGCGTCCACTCAAGCCGTTCACCCTTGAGAGGTACGATTCCGAGTGAATATTCCTGTTTTCTTTCAAAATCGTTAACGCTTCTTCCGCCTCTTGTTCTGCGTCTTTGATAAGCCCGCGACAATAACTGTTGATATGGGCAAGATGAAGATATTTTCCCTTCGCGAGATCTACAGCTTCCTTGAATCCGTTGAGATTGCTCCCGTTGGCCAGACTTCCGGCATGGAATGCTATATACGATCCCTTGTCATAGCTGACATCCATCACTCGCCTGGTTCCTTCGGGAGACAAAGGGAAATGCCCTCCCAATATTTTGAAACCGATCGCACCTAAATGGAGAGAATCTTCGAGCAGGTCTTCGATCTGTTCAGTCGATGGATCCGGGCTTCCTATCGTTTCTCCCGGTTTGACGACATTTAAAAAAGCGATGTTGAGCCCACATCCCTTTGATACAGCAAGAGGTATTGTCTCCTGTACAGGACCACCTAATTCAATCGCTGTGACAACGCCAGCTTTTGCGAGCATTTTGTGTGCAGATGCCCCTCCATATTCCGGAGATGCATGCATGTGGCAGTCGATAATTCCAGGGGAGACGATCAGGCCCGTGGCATCAAATATTTCCTCTGCAGCTCCTGATATTTCTTTTTCAACTTTGGATATTTTTCCATGCGTATCAACAGCTATATCGTAGAAGTCGTTGCGCCTGTTGATCGGATCGACAATAAATCCATTTTTTATAACTAAACTGTATTTATTCATCGGAATAATTGGTAAAGTGATTATCAGGATGTTTCATTTTGCCGGGCTTCTTCAGGTACATCTACACCAAATTTTGCCATACGTGTTCCAGACTCTTGATAGTGTTGCCGGATTATTTTTTCGACCTGCTGTGCATCACCAGATTTGATGGCATTTAAAATTATAAGATGACGCTCATAGACCTGTTTTGGGGAAAACAGATGGATCCAGTATTTAAAGAGAAGGAATTTTGAAATGCCCTGGCATGAACGTCTGCACAGATCAATGAGCAATTCGTTGTCGACACGGGAAAAAAGAATGCCATGAAAACGGTTATCCAACTCTGCCAGGATATCTGTTGAAATACCTGTGTCACCTACTGTACGCATTTCTTTTACAATATCTTCAAGTGTCTTGATGTCTTCATCAGTGTACAGGTGGAGGGCTTGAGAAACAGCAACTGCTTCAAGTATTCCTCCGGTGAAGTAGCTTTCTTTGATCTGTTTCGCAGTTAATGCTGCTATAAATTTTCCTTTTTGTGGCTTGGAAACGATCAATCCTTCTCGTGAAAGGAGCTGCAGTGCCTCTCGAATTGGAGCACGGCTTATGGAAAGTTCTGAGGAAAGAGCAACTTCCTTTACCTGATCGCCTGGTTGTAAATTTCCTTGTAAAATTTTTTCTTTAATATATTCTGCTACTTGTTCACCATACGTATATTTTTTTATTCCATCCATAGCGGCCTCAGTCACGTGTTGAGGAACATTTAAAAAATAGGAGCCAATGAGAGGCATTTCCCTGCTTCCTTATCGCTTCATTTTTGATACATTGAGCGAGCTTTGTTGCTCCCGATGGGGTGATGCAGAGCTCTTTGATGTGCAGACCACATTCCTTGAAAAGATCGGAAGGTTGAAACAAGTTATTGATGATTGTCGACTTTCCAGTAATCATTTTAAAAGAATCGTACTGAGTGTCAAGGATGACGTAGAGTAATCATCTGGGTGAACGGCCGCTTTGGTCGCAAACGCGGTGAATTTATGAAAAGTACCGTTGTCAACGAAAGAGAGAAGGGATCCTTTATTAAGGACCCCTTCTCTTTTTAATCTGGCCTAAGGAGCTCTGAGTGGCAATTGCCTCTTTCAGGCGGTTACTGTTTCCATTTCATCAAGAGGGGTTTCGGCAACGGTACGATCTAATTCGTTTTCCAGAGCCGCAACCACAACACCTGCGGAGTTGTCTCCAAAAATGTTTGTTGTGGTGCGGAACATGTCTAGAATTCGGTCGATACCGGCTACAATAGCGATGCCTTCGAGCGGAAGCCCGACGGACTCGAGAACCATGGTCAGCATGATAAGCCCCCCTCCCGGGATGCTTGCCGTTCCCACGGAAGCGAGGACTGCCGTGGCGACGATGGTTCCCTGCTGCGTCAGCGTAAGGTCTATGCCGAAGGCGTTGGCCACGAATATGGCGGCTACGGACTGATACAGGGCTGTACCGTCCATGTTGATGGTCAGGGCCATCGGAAGAGTGAATCCGGACACCTTGGGGGAAACACCGAGCTGTTTCTGGGCCCGCATTGAGAACGGAAACGCTGCCGCTGCGCTGCAGGTTGAGAGTCCGACCAGAGCCGGCTCCATGACCTTTTTCAGAAAGGAAATGGGTGAAATTCGAGCGACCAGGGAGACGATAGTGGTATACGAAAACAGAATGTGGATCAGGGAAGCGACCAGGGCTGCCATAATGAGCTTGCCCATGGGCATCAGGATATCCAGTCCGAACCTTCCCGTGGTCCAGGCGATCAACGCGAAGACTCCGTAGGGAGCGAAACTGATGACAATGTCGGAGATTTTGAACATGACCTCGGACACGGCGGCGAAAAAGTCGGCAACCGGTTTCCCTTTTTCCCCGGTCATGGATAGACCGGCTCCGAACAGGAGGGCAAAGACGATGATTTGCAGGACCTGTCCTTTAGCCAGGGACTCCATGGGATTGATGGGAAACATGTTCACGATCATCTGGGAGGGACTGACCGCGTCAGGCTTGGTGATGCTTCCCAGTTCCCCCAGTGACAGTCCGGCTCCTGGCTGGAAGATGTTGCCGACGAGCAGACCGATAAGGACGGCAAGGGTGGTGGTGATCAGGAAATAGCCAACCGTGCGTAATCCCAGTTTGCCGAGGCCCCGTACATCTCCGGTGCTGACCACTCCGGTGATCAAGGTGGAGAGAATGAGGGGGACAACAATCATGCGCAGGCAGCGAATGAAGATGTCTCCGATGGGTTTCAGGTAGGCGGCGTTTTCGCCGAGAACAAGGCCGGCGCCCATTCCCAGCAGCAATCCCAGGAGGATTTTGTGGTAGAGTTTCATCGTCGTCTCCTTTGTCAGTTTAAGATTCGATAGTGCATACCCTATCTGTCTGATTATACGAGGACAGGGGATTTGAAGGTCTTACCCTGTTGCTTCTCTTGTGTTGTTCAATAATTCACACTGGGATAGAAAAAAATATTTTATTCAGAACCATGCAGGGCGGTTTTGTAGACCGCCCTGCATGGTTCTATCTGCTATTTGAAGGTATCGAGGTACGCATACAGAGCGGGGGAACCACCTGTATGCAGGAAGAGGACATTGGATCCTTCAGGGAAATGTCCCTTGCGGACAAGGTCGATAAGCCCGGCCATGGCCTTGCCCGAGTATACCGGATCAAGCAGGATGCTCTCTGTCTCGGCCAGCATCTTGACCGCCTCGGCCATGGATTCCGTGGGGATGGAATATCCGTCGCCGACATAGCTGTCGAAACAGACCACTTCCTCATCTGCAATGGGCGTTGTCACGCCGACCCTTTCTGCAGTGGCCGCTACCAGCTTTCTGACCAGTTCCTCCTGCACGGGCTTGGTCCGGCTGACGTTGACGCCGCTGACTGGAATTCCTGCATTGGTTCCGGCCATGCCCACGACGATCCCGGCATGCGTTCCGGCGCTGCCGCTTGGAACGACCATGTGATCGATCTTCAGGCCTGTCTCGAAAAGCTGCTGTATGGTTTCCTGGGCGCAGGAGACATAACCGGTGGCGCCGATGGTGTTGGAAGCACCTCCAGGAATGATGTAGGGGGTTTTACCTTCACCTTTTACTTTTTCCGCGACCTTTTCCATCTCACCCATCATGTCCGAACCACCAGGAACCACGGTGATGCTCTTGACGCCCATGAGCTGGAACAGAAAATTGTTTCCTGAGGCCTCGGGATTGTAGCTCCCTTTGACCCGCTCTTCGAGCACCAGGTGGCAATCCAGGCCTTCCTTGACCGCCCAGGACAAGGTCAGGCGGCAGTGGTTGGACTGTACCGCGCCGCAGGTAATGATCGTATCGGCACCCTGGTCCAGAGCATCTGCGATGCAGAAATCAAGCTTTCTTGTTTTGTTGCCGCCGGCACATCCGGGCAGGAGGTCGTCCCGCTTGATGTAGATGTTCACCTTGCCACCGAGCGCTTTGGAAAATGCGGGCACGGCTTCGATGGGGGTGGGGGACTGGACATAGCCGCGACGGGAAAATTTTGCCAGATTCATTATGTAGCTCCTTTACTATATGATTATTTGATCGAAACGATCGCTTCCATCTCGATGTCTGAGCCAAGGGGCAGGGCAGCCACCTGGACTGCGCTTCTGGCTGGGAAGGGGGCGTCGAAATATTGGGCGTAGACCTCATTGACGGCTTTGAATGCACTGAGATCGGTCATGAACACGGTCGTCTTGACGACATCATTGAGTGAGCCTCCGGCCTCTTCCACGATGGCTGTCAGGTTTTTGAGCATCTGGTGTGCCCGTTCGACAATGGGGCCTTCGGGAATCTTTCCGGTGGCAGGATCGATCGGGAGCTGCCCGGAAACAAACAGTAACCCGTCGACTCCGACTGCCTGAGAATAGGGCCCGATGGCCCCGGGGGCTTTGGAGGTGGCGATGGTCTTTTTTTCCGTCATAAACATGACTCCTATT
>JAWLGC010000185.1:0-3142 GCA_041685265.1 Desulfomicrobiaceae bacterium
TGCGGCGTGCCGGGGCCTCAGATTGCTTTTTCGGGGAAAATCTCTAGGGTGGTCGAGTGAGCCGGGAACGGGATTGGTCGGCGGGCGGAGAGGCTCTCGACGGAAGAAGCACAGGGAAGGAGTACTGATGACGCTGCGACATTTCTGGGAGAGATATTCGATGAAGAACAAAAATCTTTACTACAAACTGAATATTATCTTTGCCCTGTTTTTTCTTTTCCCGGTGATGGGATTTTTGTTTTTTGCGGTCAAGTATAACGCCCTGGATGACGAATATCTTCCGCATTTTTTTCTCGGAGTGCTCGTTTTTTCCTTGCTCGGGTTATACCTGTTGCGCAAGCTTTTCGATGAGATTTCTCTCTTTTCCAAGTCTGTGGCTGAAAAAGCCGGAGAATTTTCCGGTGGGGATATCGGGCACGGAGCCAATGAAATCCAGAACCTGGTGGATTCGTTCTCCGCCATCGAGGGGCAGTTCAGCACGGTTTTCAAGCGGCTGGAAAAAAAGAGCTCGGAGGTCTCCATTCTCAAGGAGCTTTCTGAGCTGTGCTATGTGACCTTTGATCCCGAAGAGATTATGCATGTGACCCTGGAACGGTCCATGATGCTGGCCGGGGCCGATATCGGTTCGGTGCTGCTGTTGCTGCCGCATTCCGAGCCCAGAAAGTTCGAAGTCAAGGCCACCATCGGTCTGGGGGATCGACTCCAGATCGGGGACAGCGTGGATTTTGAGTCCAGCGTGGCCAAGTATGCGGTGATCAACAAATCTCCTCTGGTCGTTGAGGATGTGGAAAAGGACCGCCGTTTCGGACGGATCAACCGGGCACATTACGGGACCAAATCATTTATCTGCATGCCCATCAAGACCAGCAAGGACATTGTCGGCGTGTTGACCCTTTCCCGCAGGAATCCGGACAGCGCATCGTTCTGCGCCGAGGATGTGGAGGCTCTGGCTCCCCTGCTCAGCAATGCCGCCTTTACCTTTGAAAATATGCGTCTGATTCGGCAGAACGAGCAGAACAAACAGGTTGCCGCTTCCGTCGACCGTATCTTCAAGATCATCAATTCCAGCTTTCAGGAGAAAGAGCTGGTGCACGCCGTGCTCGGCGAGATCAAGAGCATTATTCCGTACTCCTTTGCCGTTGTCCTGATGCGCGATGAAAAACGTCCCGGTCAGGTGGTGCTTATGGACCTGTACGCCAACGGTCCGGTGAATCTGGCCAAGGGGGCCCAGTACGTGCTCAGCGACGGGTGTATCGTGGATCAGGTCTGCAGGCAGGAGAGTTCAATGGTGCTCGAAGACACCTCTGTCCTGACCCATGAGTTTGAGCGCAGGCTGTTCGTGAACCGGTGGAGCCGGTCCTGCGTGTTCGCCCCGCTGAAGATCAGGGGAACGGTACGCGGCGTACTGGCCCTGGCCGGAAAGGAAAAGGATGTCGAGGAGTTCTACAGAGCTCAGAGTTTTATCGACTGGATGGCCGGCGGGCTCTCCCTGGCCATCGAACGGAACAACCTGTCGTCCATGGTGTTGCGCCGCAACCAGGAACTGGACACCATCCGTCAGATCGGAAGCGCTCTGGCCTCCTCCACCTTTGATCTGAACCAGGTCCTCAAGTACACCATGGATATGATCCGTATGGTCATGAATGTGGATGCCGGATCCCTGTATCTGCTTGAAGAGGATGAGCTCAGATTCGCCGTGTCCTTTAATATCGCAGTGGAAGCCCTGCAGCGGGTGAGTCTCAAACTCGGGCAGGGCATTGCCGGATATGTTGCGGCCCGGGGAGAATCGTTGATCGTCAATGATACCACTTCGTCCAGGCATTTTTATCCCGAAGTGGACAAGAATACCGGGTTTAATACCCGGTCGGCGCTTTGTGTGCCCATGATTTCCCAGGGCCGGGTCATCGGGGTCATCGAGGTTCTGAACAAGCTGAACGGGGATTTCACCAGCAAGGACGAGGATCTGTTGCAGTCCATTGCCGCCTCGGTCAGTATTGCCATCGAAAATTCCCGACTCTACCGGGAGACGGTGTCCATGGCCGAGAACGAGCGCGGTATCCGGCGGGTCTTTCAGAAGTTTGTGCCCAGAGAGATTCTGGACAAGATCCTGTATGGGGACGATGCGGACAAGACCGTGCTCGAGGAATTTAAGACGCTGACCCTGCTCAATATCGATATTCGCGGGTTTTCCTCCTTTTCCAAACGGATCGGTCCGCAAAAGACAGTGGCCCAGCTCAACGAGTTTTTTTCCGCCATGGGGTCTATCGTGGTTCGGTACGGGGGGATTGTGGACAAGTATCTGGGGGACGGATTTCTGGCCCTGTTCGGAGCGCCGGTATCCGGGACCCGGGATGCGGAGAATGCCGTGGATGCGGCGCTGGAGATGCAGGAAAAGGTGGTCGAGTTTGCTGATTTCTGGGGGGAGGATTTCGGCCATCCTCTGGAAATCGGGATATCCATTCACACCGGGGAGGTCGTGGTCGGAAATATCGGCTTTGACCGTAAGATGGATTATACGGTTATCGGGGATGCAGTGAACGAGGTTTTTCGTCTGCAGCGCATGGCCAAGATCCGTCCCAATGCCGTGGTCCTCAGTGAGTCGACCAGGCGGGCGGCCCGGTCCCGGTTGGAAGTCGAGCAAATGGAGATTCCCGAAGATCTGCGTACCACCTTCGGAGATATGCCGATTTACGAACTGCAGGGAAAGGTGGGGGAGTAGGAGGGTGACGTTTTTTTCGCTGTCGCCCGGAATGCTGCATGGCCGTTTTTTTAGTCCTTTTTTCCGGCGATGTCGGCGATCCGCTTGACCTGCCGGCAGACGCCCATGAGCAGGTTGTACTCGTTCAGGCGCAGCTTCATGCGGTTCAGAAACCGTTTGGCCGGGAGCATGAAGTAGTCCGGGTTGTCCGGATGCAGATAGTCGATGGTCAGCATGGTTTCCTGCAGAGTCGAAAAAAGCACTTCCCGCTCCTGGTGGGAGATGAGCCGGCTTTTTTCGTTTCCGCCGGGCCGGAACGGGGTGGTCCGGCCGGCCTTGAAGCACTCGTACAGGACCACCAGCACGGCCTGACTCAGGTTCAGGGAGGTCAGGGATTCGGAGGTGGGAATGGTCAGCAGGTGGTGGCAGAGGTCGGTTTCGGCA
>JAWLGC010000186.1:0-3129 GCA_041685265.1 Desulfomicrobiaceae bacterium
TTGCCCGGGCGGTGCGGGAGGAGATCCGGGCCTGCAACGAAACGCCCGTGTACACCATCCATGAACTCCTTGCCGAGACCGCCCTTGATCCGGAGCAGATGGTATGTATCGGGGGCCCCGCATCCGGGCTGGCCGGGGAGCTCGGGAAGGTTCTTGATCTTGCACCGGTGGTGCCGGAACACTTTGCCGTGGCCAATGCAGTGGGAGCGGCCATGACCGGTACTACCATGGAAGTGGAGCTTTTTGCGGATACGGTCCGGCGCAGGCTGCATGTTCCGGCCCTTGGTGTTGTGCGGACCATTGCAGCCTCCTACGACCTGAAGCGGGGCAGGGAAGAGGCGGTGCAGTACCTGCATGAAGAGATGGCAGGGCAGGGGGTGGACCTGCTGCCGCATGAGATACAGATTCTGCAGGCCGACTCCTTCACCATGGTGGAGGGGTTTTCCAGTGTCGGCAGAAACATCCGGGTCAGGTGCCAGCGCAAACCCGGTGTCGCTCAGGTCGTCAATTAATAGGGAGAGATCATGCTCAGGGCCGAAAATTCTCTTGGTGTTGTTTTTTTTCCGGCTTTTGACTGGGCTATCAGCCCGACCCATCCGGAACGGGAGGAGCGTCTCCTGTACACTCTGGATCAGTTTCTGGAGGAAGGGGTGTTCGATATCCCGGGGATCACCGAGTACAAACCCGAGGTGGCCGGATATGATGATATCGAGCGGGTTCACTTCTGTTTTCCGGATGCCGGTCGGGTGTGCACCGAATCCCATCTGATTTCGGCCGGTGGAGCGATCCGGATCGCCCGGCTGGTCATGGAGGGACGCGAGCAGCGCGGCTTTGCCCTGGTCCGTCCTCCCGGACATCACGCCATGAAATGCGTGCACGGTACGCGCGGGTTCTGCACCGTGAACATCGAGGCGGTCATGGTGGAGTGGATCCGGGAACACTACGGGCCGAAACGGGTCGCGGTGGTGGACACCGACTGCCATCACGGCGATGGTTCTCAGGATGTATTCTGGCATGATCCCGACACGCTGTACATCTCACTGCATCAGGACGGGCGGACCCTGTATCCCGGCACGGGCTTTCCCCGGGAGGCAGGTGGACCACGGGCCAGGGGGCGGAATCTGAACATCCCGCTGCCGCCGAACACCTCGGACGAGGGGATGCTCATGGTCATGGAGCGGGTGGTCATGCCCATCCTCAGGGACTTCAAGCCGGACCTGATCGTCAATTCGGCCGGGCAGGACAACCATTACTCCGATCCCATCACCAACATGAACTTTTCCGCCTCGGGATATGCCAGGCTGAACGAGATGCTCAAGCCGGATATCGCCGTGCTCGAGGGGGGGTACGCCATCCAGGGAGCGCTTCCCTATGTCAATCTGGGGATCACTCTGGCCATGGCCGGAATGGATTATTCCCGGGTCCGGGAACCGGATTTTGATCCGGACAGGTTCCGTCAATCAGCAAAAACCTCGAAATACATCGCCGGCCTGTGCGACGTGCTGCCCGGCATCTATTTCGAGCCGGAGCAAAACGGCGAAGAGATCCGCGAGAACGGCTTCTTTGTCCGGGAGCGGGATATTTTCTACGATACAGACTCCATTTCCGAGCACCAGGTGGAGAAGCTCCGGGATTGTCCAAACTGTCGCGGTTATCTGTGGGTGCAGAGCGGTTCATCGCGCAATTCGCTATCTGTGGGGGTGGAGATTCCGGTCGGGGCGTGCCCTAAATGTGTCCGGGAAGCTCGGGATCGGGCCGAGGAAGCGAAACGCAAGGGAACGTTTCAATCGGTCCGGATGATCGACCGGGTGAATGGAGAGTACGGGGAATTCTGCGCGTGATGACCTGCGTTATTGACATCTACTGCTCGTAAGGAAGAAATATGCACTCAAAAATTATCGAGACGTTTCTTTTTGTCCTGCTGGCAGCGTTTCTTGCCGGCTGTACTTCCAAGGCTCCGCAGCCTCCCTTGTCTCAGGTGCCTGCCGAGTATGTGCCCTCCGAGCCTTCGGCCCGCATGCTGACCGCGCCAAAAAATCAGGCCGTGCAGGCCGAAGTATTTTTGAAACGTCGTTTTTCTCCCTGGACCTCTCCCGAAGTCAGCTATCCGGCTGAAAAGGTGTTCTGGGGGCCAGCGGTGTACGGAAAAAGGGAGCTTTACGGGCTCAACCTGCAGCCGCTTCCCAAAGAAGTATTCTCCAATCTGGTCCGGGCCATGCGCATGGATGAGTATCCTTCATTGAATCGCAGGGCGGTGACCGTTGCCCCTGCACACGTGCGCGTCTTCCCAACGGGAGATCCTCTCTTCTACGATCCGGCCCGGGCCGGGGAGGGGTTTCCCTTTGATTACAACCAGAACACCCTGCTCTGGCCCGGAACACCGGTCCGGATTACCCATGCCACGGGGGCCGGGGACTGGTTTCTTGTGGAGACCGCTCACGTCTACGGCTGGGTCCGGGCCAGGGATGTGGGCCTGGTGAATGAGGCGGTCGCAACCAGGGTGCAGGCAGCGTCTTGCTTCGGCGTGGTCCGGGATGGCGTTCCGATTTATGCAAAAGACGGTCGTTTTCTGATTCGAGCCAGAATAGGGATGCTTCTGGCCGGAGAGGTCGGAGGTGATCAAGAGAATCCTGCAGTGCTCGTTCCGGTTCGGGACGCGACGACCGGAACCGCGGTCCTCGTGCCCGGGCACATTGCGGCTTCGGCAGTGGCCCGGTTTCCGCTTCCGGCCCTGTCCGACCAGGTGGCCGATATCGCCGGGGAGCTGATGGGCCAGCCCTACGGCTGGGGCGGGCTGTACGGCTATCGGGACTGCTCAGCCATGCTCAAGGATCTCATGGTTCCATTTGGATTGTCCCTGCCGCGTAACTCAAGGCAGCAGGCAGGCACGGGGCGGGTGGTGTCGCTGGACAAAATGTCCCGGAAAGAGAAGCTGGCCCTCCTGGACGGCCAGGCAGTCCCCTTTGCCACCTTTTTGTATCGCCCCGGTCATATTTTGCTCTGGCTCGGCCGGAACCAGGGGCGCCCCACGGCTCTGCACACCATCTGGGGACTTCGCACCCGGGATCCGCAAACAGGAAGGGAAGGGCGCCACGTGATCGGTAAAACCGTGATCACCACGCTGATGCC
>JAWLGC010000187.1:0-3102 GCA_041685265.1 Desulfomicrobiaceae bacterium
TAGTGGCCGAAGAGGAGGCCATCCTCCGTATTCAGACCCTGGACCAGGGATTGTCCCGGCTGTTTCGGCTCATCGCCCTGCTCGGAGTGTTCGGGGGCACGGCCGTGCTGGTGGCCAGCCTGTACGCGGCCGTTGAGCGGCGACGACGAGACCTGGGCGTACTCCGGCTGCTCGGATTTGCCCGCAGCCACGTGTTCTTTTTTCCCGTGGCCCAGGGGATCATCATCGCGGTTCTGGGCCTTGGGGCCGGGTTCGGCGGCTACGCAGTCCTGGCAGCCAGCATCGACCGTACCTTCACGGCTGAACTGGCCGCCGGGGAGGCGTTCTGCTCCCTTCCCCCGGCCTACATCCCCCTCTTTTTCCTGCTCACCGTAACTCTGGCCGCCGTCGCCTCCCTGGCCGCGGCCTGGCGCGCAACCCGAATAGATCCCGCGGAGGCCATTCGTGATCAATAATATGTGCAGGTACATTTTCTTTACCATTGCCGTCCTGCTCCTTGCG
Organism: Desulfomicrobiaceae bacterium; assembly: GCA_041685265.1. Taxonomy (GTDB): domain Bacteria; phylum Desulfobacterota; class Desulfovibrionia; order Desulfovibrionales; family Desulfomicrobiaceae; genus JAWLGC01. The sequence continues at coordinate 502 of JAWLGC010000187.1, forward strand.
GGAACAGCCCCCGAGCACGCCCGGACCGAGATGCCGCCGCGCACCGTGGACAACCCCAAGCCGGCCGAGGGGGATCTGCTTCTGCCCCTGCCCGGGGACGGTCACATGGTCTTTCGGAGAGTCCGGGTGCCCGGGACCGGATTCTGGGGAAGCAGGGACCGGATCATCCAGATCGGAGACGCTTCCGGAGGTATTTTCGAGGGGTTGCAGCGAACCCAGATCAGCGGCTCTTTTCCCTCCGGAGAAGGAGAAGGCTGGAAAATCGTAGCGGCCAAATACGAGTTGACCCGAGGACAATATATTGCGGTCATGGGCATGGACAAACTCCTGGCTGTAAGCAGGGACCCCGAGGACCAGAAACTTCCGACCCTCAAGGGCCGCTCCCTGCGGGACGCCCTGATGCGCCCCCTGACCTACGTCAGCCACCAGGACGTTCTCGAGTTCATCCGCACCCTGAACCGGTGGCTGTTCGACCCGGACCACCCGGAACGGATCGCGGCCATGCCCCGGTTGGACGGGGTGCCCGGATTCATACGCATCCTCACCGAGGATGAGTGGGAATTCTGCGCCCGGGGCGGCGTCCCGGCCATGGAGGCGGGCACCTTTAACGACCGGCTCCCCTTTCCTGCCGTCAAAGCCAACGAACACGCCTGGCACCTGGGCAACGCCAAACACAAGCTGCGTCCCATAGGCCTTCGCGCCCCCGGCAGCGTCGGCCTGCACGACATGTTCGGCAACGCCCAGGAGATGACCGCCGGCCTGTTCCGGCCTGAGATCTGGCAGGGCAAACCGGGGGGAGTGGCCGTACGCGGCGGCAGTGTTTCCACCCCGGCAAAAGACCTGCGCAGCTCCTTTCGGGCCGAGCTGGACGTGTATGCCTGGGACAGTGACACGCAGACCGTGCAGGAACGGAAATCCTTCAACACCGGAGTCCGGTTGGCCATCGGCTCCAACGTGGTCACGGACTCGGCCCAGCGGGCCCGCATCGAAAAGGAGTACGACGCCTACAAGGCCGATCTGCGCAAAACCATGCCCGTGGGCCGGACCCTGGACAACCTGGTCTCCCAGGCCTCGGTCCGGATCGGGGCGGCCGACCCGGTCCTGACCAGGCTCATGAAGGAAAATCCGGACCTGCAGGGACCCCTTGCCTCGGTGCAGGATTCCCTTAATCAGGCCCGGGAACGACTGGAGCTGGCCCAGCGGGAGTCCGCCCGCAGTCTGACACAGGACGCGGCCCGAAACGGGGTCAACCTCTCGGTGTACATCTCCCGGATGTCCCGGCTGGAGACCACCCTGAAGACGGCCCGAGAGCTGGCGACCATGTCCAGCCGGTACCAGGAACAGGTGGCTGCCGTGGAAAAATCCCTTACGGACCTTCAAGCGGCTGCCGATAAACAGCTTGAGGGATACCGGGACAAAATCGCCACCCTTGGCGAGTACGAGCAACCCTATATAGAGCATGCCTTTGCGCAGCTGGAGGGAGGAGAGATGACAGGACGGGAACGGGAGACGCTGGGTCTGCTCAAGGAACACGCCAAATCATTTGCCGAACAGAGGAGGGCCGACCTGGACGGATGGATGAAGGACTTTCGCGGAAAATTCAAAACATTCAAAGATTCATAGAATGTACTGAAAAATAACACATCAAAAAAACAACATGAGGAGGTACCCCATGAAGACCATCAGTAAAATCATGATCGTGCTGCTGACGTGCACGCTGCTGTCCGGCTGCGCCACCATGTCGGACCAGTCCCGGACCAGGGCCGAGGGCTCGGCCGCCGGGGCGGTTCTTGGCGGACTGCTCGGCCTGGCCGTGGGCGACGGAAAAGGGGCCGCCATCGGAGCCCTGGCCGGAGCCGGAGTCGGATTTCTTGTCGGCAACGAAGTGGCCAAGCGCAAACAGGCTTATGCCAGCACCGAAGAATTTCTGAATGCGGAGATCGCGACAACGCAGGAATACAACACCACCACCGCGGCCTACAACCGAAAGGTGGCTGGAGAAATCAAGGCTCTTGATAAAGAATCCGAGACCTTAAGAGCCCGCTACGACAAGGGGAAAATACAGAAGACAACCCTGACGGCCAAGCGGGACAAACTCAAAAAGCGAATCGCCGAAAGCAAAAAACTCGAAGAGACCCTGTCCAAGGAGCTCGAGGTCCAAACGGCCATTCTGGAGCAGGAAAGCAAGAAGCGGCCCAAGGGCGATGCCTACATCGCCCGCCTGGAAAAGGAAGTGGCTGCCCTGCAGAAAAACCTGGCCACCCTGCGTGACGACAGCACCCAGCTGGCAAGCATCGACCAGAGGTTGTCCGTATGAGCCCCAAACAGATCACCATTGCGGCCCTTGTCCTTCTGCTCTCGGGCTGCGTCACCGGATCAGACGACCCGCGTCAGGGCGGATTCTTCGGCGGTGTCTCCGGTCTGAGCAGCGGCCGGTACGAGGACCGGGTCAAGGAACGGGAAGCCAGACTGGAACAGCTCCGGGCCACGCAGCGGGGACTGGACGCGGAAAAGGGAAGCCTGGAGGCGGACAGGTCCGCGGCCCTGGCCCGGGTCGGCGCCGACAGAAACCGGGTCGCGACCATGCAGTCCGAGATAGCG
>JAWLGC010000188.1:0-2940 GCA_041685265.1 Desulfomicrobiaceae bacterium
GAAAGGTTTGGGACGCACGCGGTCCAGGAGGGGGCTGAGCAGGTTGGCCAGCAGGATGGCAAAGGGTACCCCGTCGGGATATACGCCGTAGACCCGGATAATGACCACCATGATTCCGGCAATGGCCCCGAACAGAAGCATGGGGACTCTGCCCACAGGAGAGCAGGCCGGGTCCGCGGCCAGGAAAAAGGCTCCGAATACGACACCGCCGGCCAGAACGTGGAACAGGGGCGCAGCGTACAGGGTCGGGTCGGACAGATGGAAGATCCAGGCCGTGACGAACACCGAGCCGATAAAGGCCGCCGGGATGTGCCACCGGACCTGCTTGCGCACCAGGAGGTAGACGCCGCCGGCCAGCAGGGCGATGACCTGTGAGGTTCCCAGGCCGCCGATCTGGTTGCCCAGGAGCAGGTCGCTATAGTTGAACTGGTACAGGGCCGAGGTCCCGAAATACTTGAGCTGGGTCAGGGGGTAGTTCAGGGTGGTGTGCAGCAGGTTCAGGTCCATGTCCATGGGCGCGGGCCAGGACAACCGGCACACGGCCCAGGCCACCAGCGGGGCGCACAGGGGATTGGCTCCCAGGCCTCCGAACACGATCCGTCCGAGGATAATGGCCACGGAAGAGCCGATGACCACCAGCCACCAGGGCGCAGTGGGCGGGAGCAGAAAAGCGAAGGCAATACCCGTGAACAGGGCCGAGTAATTGTCCACGGTGATATCCCGGTTCATAAGCTTCAGACACAGGGCCTCCACGGCAACGGCCGTGGCCCCGGCCAGGGCCAGAACCCGGAAGGCCTCGAATCCGAAACTGGCCATGGCCATGAGCACGGCCGGCAGCAGGGCGATGAGGTGATCCTGCATCATGCCCTTGATGGTCCGACCGGACCGCCAGTGGGAGGGCGGCGAAACGATGAGTCTGGTCGTGACCTGTGAGTATGGTTTGATTACCTGAGGTGTCATTCTTACTTCCTCTTGTTCCTCGTTTTTGGAGGTGCTTTCCTAGCTGCTCTTGGACGCCGCCAGCTCTTTTTTAGCCAGTCGGATGTACTGCAGAAGGGGACGCCGGGCCACACAGTGATAGGCGCACAGGCCGCACTCGAAGCAGGCCCTGATCCCGTAGGCTTCGGTGTTTTCGAACAGGTTGAATTCGGCGTACTTGCTGATCATATGCGGCATGACCCGGGCCGGACAGTTGAGGACACATTCCCCGCAGTTGATGCACGGCTCGTCGGTGATGGCCGGGAATGCATCGTGCCTGACCACGGTTACCCCGTACGTGTCGCGGTTCACGCCGTCGTCCAGACTGTACACGGCCCGGCCCCGCATGGGACCGTCCAGAATGACCCGGTCACCCTGCTCCACATCGATTCCGGCATTGGCCAGGATGGCGGACAAAGGGGTTCCGATGAGCACTTTGTAGTTCAACCCGTTGTTTACGGTCAGCACTGTGTCCCGCACCGGCAGACCAGTGCCGGCCACCTGGCCAAGGCTGTACAGGTCCATGACCGATAACACCACCGTGCCTTCGGGATTTTCCCTGCCGGTGACCGTTTTGGCCACCAGGGGGGCCAGGGAGTTGGGATAGACCGGCTTTACAGGTACGGCCTCGCACCCTGACAGGGTGGTCTCGTATCCCTGCGCCAAAGCCAGCACGGTCCGTTTCGGGGTGATGATCCTTGAGGCCAGAGCCAGTCCGGCTTCCAGGGTGGGCTGTTCATCCCGAAGCAGCTGTTCGGCCGCGGTGATTCCCGGTTCCGGGTTGAGGCCGTTGATGATCAGGGTTTCGGCCGGGGCCAGGGAACCGGTGTCGATGCCCAGGCCGCGCAGGGCCCGCAGCAGTCCTTTTCCGGGCTCCATGGAACCGAGTTCAACGGGATCGACGCTTTCCTCTTCGCCGTCGAGGGTGATGCTTACATGGGTGTAATTGATCCCGTTGACTTTGCCTGCCCCCGGAGCGTGTTTGTCGCCGCCATGGGTTGTGGGGCGCTCCGCGACCCGAGTTCCGCGCTGAACCTTTTTCCCCTTTCCGATCTGGAGGATACACCCCAGGACCGGGACATGGACCTCGGTCGGGGCCGGGAGTTCACGGATGGAGTCCACAATCGTCGTATGAAGATTGAAATTCACTTTTTGCATATCGATCTTACCTTGCGTGGCAGGTGTAACAGCTGTTTTCTCCGAACGGTCCGGCACCCATATCTTCATGGCAGTCCATGCACTGCTGATGGAATGCCATGGTTCGAGTGGGGATGTCTTCCAGATCCATGAGCAGATCCGGGTATACGTCGCCGTCCTCGACTTCATGACATTTGGCACAGGCCTGCTGATCCGGGAAGTAGTCCATATGCTCGAACACGAAGTCGTCGTCGAATTCCTTCGGGTGGCAGGTACCGCAGGCCAGCGGGGCTTCGAGATCTCCGCCCTCGTGGTGGCAGCTGTCGCAGGAAATCCCGTAATCGTCTGCGTGCACAAGGTGGGAGAAGATAACCCGTCCGCCGTTGTTTTCGAACAGAACGCGCGCGGGCACCTCCTGTTGCTCGGCAGGCAGCATATAGCCGATCAAGGCCAGGATCCCCAGGATAATGGAGATCGCTGTGATGGGAATGTATCGTTTTGACAATGGTCACATCCTCATGGGCTGCGCATCCGGCACGGATCTGGTGGGCGGACCACTCAGTCCGAAAACTTGATGCATGGTTGAAGGTGAACAAGCCCGGCTCCCGTTTTGAAAAGAGCACGGAGCAAGGGGGGTGGCACGGTAGCAACCGTCGTGCCATAAGTTCTTTTTTGTACAATCTATGAAACGCCATGTACAGCTTGAAATGATTTTTATCTGTAACATGCCGATTGAAAAGGAATATTTTTCCGCGGGAGCCGGTGTGATGCAGGGGGGGCGGGCCACCTGGTTTTCCCGGGTCGGGCAGGGAACGTGACGGCTGG
>JAWLGC010000188.1:2950-3072 GCA_041685265.1 Desulfomicrobiaceae bacterium
GTAGCAACCGTCGTGCCATAAGTTCTTTTTTGTACAATCTATGTAACGCCATGTACAGCTTGAAATGATTTTTATCTGTAACATGCCGATTGAAAAGGAATATTTTTCCGCGGGAGCCGGTG
>JAWLGC010000071.1:0-12709 GCA_041685265.1 Desulfomicrobiaceae bacterium
GCCACGATGGCCAGGTTGCGGGCTTCCATGAGGTCCAGTTTGGCCTTGACCAGGGTATTGATGCCCACGACCATGATGGTTCCGAAAAGCAGGATCATTATCCCACCCATGACCGGGACCGGAATGGTCTGCAACAAAGCCCCGACCTTGCCCACGAAGGCGAGCAGAATGGCAAAAATGGCGGCCCAGGTCATGACTCCGGGGTTGAAGACCCTGGTCAGGGCAACGGCTCCGGTCACCTCGGAGTAGGTGGTGTTCGGGGGGCCGCCCAGCATGGAGGCGAAGGATGTGGCAACACCGTCTCCGAGCATGGTCCGGTGCACGCCCGGGTTTTTGAGATAGTTTTTGCCGGTGATGGAGCTGATGGCCAGGACGTCCCCGAAGTGTTCGATGGCCGGGGCGATGGCCACGGGAACGATGAACAGGATGGCCTGCCAGTTGAATTCGGGAAAGGTGAACGAGGGGACCGCGAACCAGGGTGCGGCTGCCACCGGGGAGAGGTCCACAAGTCCGAAGGGGATGGAGATCAGGTACCCGACGATGATTCCGCTCAGGATGGGAATGAGCTTGAACACCCCCCTGCCGAACATGGAGACTCCGATGGTGGTACCGAGGGAAACCATGGAGATGAACAGGGCGATGTTTTCCGGGACCAGCACTGCGGATCCGTCACCGGTTTTGCCCATGGCCATGAATACGGCCACCGGAGCCAGGATCAGACCGATGACCATGATCACCGGACCGGTGACGATGGGCGGCAGAACCCGCTCCAGGGCCGACACCCCCCGCCAGGAAATGATGGCGGACAGGATCATGTACATGATTCCGGCCGCCACCAGACCGCACATGGTGGAGGGAATGCCCCAGGTCTGCACGCCGTAGATGATCGGGGCGATAAAGGCAAAAGACGAGGCCAGAAAAATGGGAACCGTACGCCTGGTGATCACCTGAAAGATCAGGGTTCCGGCACCTGCGGTGAACAGGGCTACGTTGGGGTCAAGCCCGGTCAGAAGGGGGACCAGGACCAGGGCTCCGAAAGCCACGAACAGCATCTGGGCCCCGAGCAGGCTGTCTTTGAGCCGGAAGGAGTATTCGGTGGACTCGGTGGAAGAGACGGACATTGTCTTGCTCCTTTGTGCCTCGTTCATGTGAGGACTTATGAAAAGTTGAGAAGAACGGTGCATGAAAACATCGAACGTCGCCGTGCTCTGGCGCAGGGAGGTGTCCCAAAAAAGCCCGACCGGATGAAAGAGGGAGCTCGTTTCAATCGGGGTCGGGCATAGAGGGGCCTCGCTGTGTTCGACGGGGTTGCCTGTAGGGTTATTTGGTGCCGAAAATCTTGTCTCCGGCATCGCCGAGTCCGGGCAGGATGTAGCCGTTCTCGTTCAGTCGTTCATCCACGCTGGCCACGTAGATGTCCACGTCCGGATGGCGTTCCTCCAGCCTGGCGATCCCTTCGGGGGCAGCCACCAGGAAGAGTCCTTTGATATTGGTGCACCCGGCCTCCTTGAGCAGGTCGATGGTGGCCAGCAGGGTGCCGCCGGTGGCCAGCATGGGATCAAGGATCAGGGCGATGCGCTGGTCGATGTTGTTGGCCAGTTTGACATAATATTTGACCGGTTCCAGGGTCTCTTCGTCGCGGTAGAACCCGACAACGCTGACCTTGGCTCCGGGAATGAGATCCTGTACGCCGTCGAGCATGCCCAGTCCGGCCCGCAGAATGGGAACCACGGTGACCTTTTTGCCTTTGATGGCATCGACTTTGACCGGTCCGTCCCACCCCTGCACGGTCTTGGTTTCCGTCTCCAGGGTCTTGGTGGCCTCGTAGGTCAGCAGCCGGGCCAGTTCGGATGCGAGCTCGTGAAAATGTTTGGTGCTGATATCATGCTTGCGCATGATGCCCAGCTTATGCTTAACAAGCGGATGATCGGCAATGTATACTGCCACGGTATTTCTCCCTCTGGGTTGATAACGGTTGCTGCGTTTCAAGGGTGATTTTTTTGAAACGTCGAATGGTAAATTATGTAAATCTCCGTAGCCTAAGAACGAAACTCAACACAGGTCAAGAATTTTCTGCCGGGTCGGGACCGGACTCCAAAGAAGAGGGCGTCGGGGCCACGCCGGCGGTCCGGGCCAGCAGTTCCCAGAGTTTATCCCGGTTCATGCCGGACTTGCTGGAAACGCACATGGGCAGGGTCGGGGTGTCCAGAAGGCGTTGCCACTGCTGCTGGATTTTGGCCCGTTCCCGCTGTTTGCACTTGTCCGCCTTGGTCAGAACGGGAATCAGGGTGATACCGAGATTTCGGATATAGGCGATCAGATCCATGTCGTTCTTTTGCGGAGTGAGGCGGGAGTCGAGCAGCGCGACTACGGCTTCGAGGCGGGGGGTGATTTTCAGATAAGTCTGAATCAGCCTGGCCCACTTGGCCCGCTCGGTTTTGGAGCACCGGGCGTATCCGTATCCGGGCAGGTCCACGAGATAGAATGCGTCGGGCTCCACCCGGTAGTAATTCAGGCTGCGGGTCTTGCCCGGGGTGGAGCTGATCTTGGCCAGCCCCTTGCGCCCGGCCAGAGAATTGATCAGGGAGGACTTGCCCACATTGGAGCGCCCGGCCAGGGCCACCTGGGGTGCGTCCAGGGGGTCGAGCTGCTCAAGGGTATAGATGGTTTGTTCGAGGATGAGTTGTCGGGGCATGTTGTTCTCTTGAATATATGGGGAAAGAGGTTCCGAACCGGGAGCTGCCGCGCTTCCAGGCCTTGACGGAAAGCAAGGTCATCGGGCAGTGTCGGTGATGGTTTTGTGCCGAAACATTTTTGTACCGGACTGCCTGATGCGTGTCTCCGCCGGGGACTAGCCTTGTTCCCGACCTTTTTCAACCGTAATTGTTGGAGCATGAAAATGTTCAAAACCCTTGTCGGGCTGCTCGTTGTCCTTGGTCTCGGGGTGTCGGGGTGTTTACAGCAGACCGGGTCGTTTCAGTTTTCCGGGCCTGTGGACGCTCCGATGTCCCTGACCCGGGAAACGATGTCCCGTATTCGGCTGACCGAATATGACATCGCCCGGTATCCTTCGGTGGAGCATGCCTTGTGGGCCGAGGGGGCCCGGGTCGGAATGCGGAAGGTGTTCAATGAATTTTTGCAGCTCGAGCCCGTGTTCAGACCTGCGGAGCTGTCCGGGGCGTGTCCCGGCAGGGGCGCTCAGACGCGCCGGGGAGTGCTTGTTTCCGAGCCGGATCCGGTCACCGGTGATTACATTCAGAAATTTCAGGTTGCGGCCCGGTTCACGCCGGCCCGGGAGTGTTCGGGACGGATTCTGGCCCTGGAAAAGGACCGGTTCCTGGCCGGCAGCGGCGATCGGTTCACCGCGGTGCTGTACGGGGATCTGCCCGGGGAAAACGGTGGCTATTTTCTGGTGGCCAGGCAGGTTGAGGAGTCCGAGAACCGGATCATGCAGGTTGTCGGAAGTGGCCGGGTCGTGCGCACCCTTGGTTCTTCCGGTCAGGGAGTCTCTCTGCCCGAATCGGTTCCCGGCACGTTGTGTCAGGCCGAGCTGTGGGAGACCAACAGGGAAGTGGAGCAGGGGGACGCCATCTTTTTTCTGAGTACGTCCATGACCGGTGTTCGCTCCCCCGGCCCCACGGTCCGGGCTTCAGACGGGGAGTATCCGGAAGTGGTGGTGGAGCCCAGGCAGGAGCCTGTGTATAACGAACCAACGGAAGACAAATAGTCCGTCCGGGAAAGGAAAAAGTATGCAAGCGTATCCTGTTTTGGTCATGAACGGCCCCAATCTCGGCTATCTCGGCAGACGGCAGCCGGAAATATACGGCTCGCAGGGGATGGACCAGGTCCCGGGAATGGTCCAAAGAGTGCTGGGCGTCGAGGCCGAGCGGGTGGCGTTGTCCTTTTTCCAGTCCAACAGTGAAGGGGCGCTGATCGACCGCTTGGAGCAGGCCTATGAACAGGGGTGCGCCGGAGTTGTTCTGAACGCCGGTGCGTACACGCATACCAGTCTGGCCCTGGCCGACTGCCTGGCCTGGATTCGCATACCTACGGTGGAGGTCCATATCAGCAACATCCTGGCCCGGGCCGAGGGGATGCGTCACGAGAGTCTGCTTGCCCGCCACTGTGTCGGGCTTGTTGCCGGATTCGGCGTTTCAGGCTATGCCCTTGCCGTCCAGGCGCTGCTTGCGAGGCTCGATGTCCTGGAGTGAAGAAGCCGGAGCCTGCCCGACCCGGTGATGATAATTTTTTTTGGAATATGTGCCCGCGGTGACCATCACTGCCCGAAGTCAAGGAAATGCACGCAACAGTGCAGGAGGAAGAATGCTCTCAACGGCTGAGTTCAAGAAAGGAAAAAAAATAGAGATCGACGGAGCTCCGGTGGAGCTTCTGGATTGCCAGCACTTCAAACCCGGCAAGGGTGGTGCGTTCATGCGCACCAAGTACCGCAATCTGCTGACCGGTTCCGTGGTGGAACAGAATTTCCGCTCCGGGATGAAGTTTCCCCTGGCCGATACCGAGACCAGGGAAATGCAGTTTTTGTACAAGGATCCCGACGGATACGCGTTTATGGACATGACCACCTATGAGCAGATGACCATGGACGACAAGGTCCTGACGGACAAGGGCGGATTTCTCAAGGAAGCCGACAGTTACAAGGTTCTGCTGTACCGGGGCAACCCCATCGATATCGAACTTCCCGCATCCGTGGTCCTGCTGGTCAGCGATACCGATCCCGGCGTCAAGGGCGATACGGTCAGCGGCGCAAGCAAACCGGCCACACTGGAAACCGGGTACGTGTGCAATGTGCCTTTGTTCATCAATATCGGAGACAAGGTCAAAGTGGATACCCGCAGCGGCGAATATCTGGGCCGGGAATCCTGATTCGATTTCGGATGAAGGGTGAATGGAAAGGGCCGTGGATATGATTCCAGGGCCTTTTTATCGTTTCATGGTATTGTGGCAGGTTTTCGTCCCATAGCATGTAATCAGAAACGGGAATCGGCTGACTTGTGGCAAAAAAAGTGACAAAAAAGGATGGAGGATGCCGGCTGGAGCGTGAAGTCGCGGTACTTGGACTGTTATTTACCGGACTGTTTCTCCTGCTCGGGCTTATCTCCTACAGCCCGGCTGATCCCGGCTTCAATATCCAGGTGGAAACGGGGTATGAGGTCGTCAACAAGGCCGGACTGGTCGGTGCGTACCTGGCCGGTCTGCTGGTGGAGCTGTTCGGGCTGGGGGCATACGTCTGGCCGGGACTGGCGCTGTGGGGCGCAGCAGCCCTGGTTTTTCCTGCTCTGCGCCCCCGCTGGTGGCGGGTGGCAGGCGGTTTTTTTCTGTGCCTGTGCGTGCTGGTCTGGCTGAATTATCCCGTAGCCGAGCGGTTTTTGCGGATCAGGGAAATCCATGGGGGCGGCATGGTCGGGGGGTGGCTGTATTCCCGGGGCATGCTCTACCTCAAGCTGTACGGTTCGGTCCTGGTGCTGTTTTTTCTGACCATGCTGGCAGCCCAGACCACCCTGGGCATCTCCTGGACCGTGATCGGGCGCAGGGTCCGGGACCGCGTGCGAACATGGAACGCCCGCAGGCGCAGGGAACCGGCCGTCCCGTCCGGGCAGAGTACTGTATCCGGCAATGGCGGTCCGTCTGCCGGGCAGGACAACGTACCCGCGCCCGAAAAAAAAGCTGCCCCCAAAAAAAACGGGGGTGGTTCCGAACCGGTCCGGGCTTCGGTACCTGCGGTACCGGCGGACCCCGGACCGGCACCGGCTGCCGGGACCTCCGCCCGGTCGGCGGCCGAACCCGGGGGAGGTTCCCGGAAATCGGCTCCGAAAACGCCGGGCCCGGCGGGTACACCGGGGCGGCCGGGTCTTGATCTGCTTGCTCCGATCCCCGACTCGAGGCCCGGTCAGGACCGGGAGATGCTGGACGGCATGGCGGTTCGTCTGCGGGAATGTCTGGCTGATTTTGGTATTCAGGGCGAGGTGCAGGGGGTGCAGCCCGGGCCGGTGATCACCATGTTCGAGTTCAAACCGGCTCCCGGGGTCAAGATCAGCCGCATCGCCAATCTGAACGACGACCTGGCCCTGGCCCTGAAGGCCATGGCCGTTCGGATTGTGGCTCCTCTGCCCGGCAAGGACACCGTGGGTATCGAAATCCCCAATGTCAGCCGGGAGGTGGTGTATCTGCGGGAGATTATGGATTCGGCCGCGTTCGCCAAATCCGGGGCCAGGCTCCCTCTGGCTCTGGGCAAGGATATTCAGGGCAACGCCACTGTGGCCGATCTGGCCAGGATGCCGCACATGCTGGTGGCCGGGGCCACCGGAGCCGGTAAATCGGTCTGTCTGAACTCGCTGCTGCTGAGCATGTTGTACAAGTTCGGTCCCGAAGATCTGAAGCTTCTTCTGGTGGACCCCAAGCGGATCGAACTGGCCGTGTACGGGGATCTTCCTCATCTGGTGCATCCGGTGGTCACGGACATGGGGCTGGCCAAGACCGCCCTGGACTGGGCCGTGTACGAGATGGAAAAGCGGTACGACGCCATGGCCCGGCTCGGGGTCCGAAACATCGCGGCATACAACCAGAAGCTGGATTCCCTTGATCCGGAGCGGGCCGAGGAACTGCAGGATCTGGGGCGTATTCCCTATCTGGTCATTGTCATCGATGAGCTGGCTGATCTTATGCTTACGGCGGGCAAGGAGGTCGAGGTCGGGATCGTTCGCCTGGCTCAGCTGGCCAGAGCGGCCGGTATCCATCTTATACTGGCCACGCAGCGGCCGTCGGTGGATGTGGTCACCGGGCTGATTAAAGCCAATTTTCCGTCCCGCATCGCCTTTCAGGTCAGCTCCAAGCACGACTCGCGGACCATTCTGGATTCGGTGGGAGCCGAGTATCTGCTGGGGCAGGGGGATATGCTGCACAAGATCAGCGGCGGCAGTCTGCTGCGTCTGCACGGTGCGTTTGTGGATGACGACGAGATCGTCGGCGTGGTCCGGTACTGGAAAGAGCAGCAGCCCCAGTCCTTTGATCTGGACTTTCAGGAGTGGAAAGGGGAAGAGGGCACCGCAGAAGGTGGCAACGGCGACGGAGGCGGCAACGATGTGGTCTCCGACCCCAAATACGGGGAGGCTGTGAAGTTCGTCATGGATCAGGGCAGGGCGTCCATTTCCATGATCCAGCGCAGAATGCGCATCGGCTTCAACCGGGCCGCCAGATTCATCGAGCAGATGGAGATGGACGGGGTCATTGGTCCCCAGGAGGGGAGCAAGCCGCGCGCCGTGCTTCGCAAGGAGTGAGCCGCCCGGAACCGTACAACGCGTCTCTCTTAGAATTTTGTCGACCGGGCATCGGCCCGGCGGCTTTGTTCGACCGCGCGTCGGCCTGCCCGGCGGGTGTTCGAAAAATGCATATGTATTCATCAACCGTTTATTGGAAAGGAGTTTTTTGTGTTGAAAAAAATCGTACTGACCCTGAGTTTCCTTCTCGTTCCCATGCTCGCCCTGGGCGGACAGGTCTCTACCGTGGGCGTGGTGGATGCCAAGGCCGTATTTGAGACCAGCAAACTGGCCGTGAGCGGCATGGAATATCTGCAGACCATGGGCGGAACCATGGAAAAGGAACTGCGGGAACTGCAGGCCGGTCTGGGACAGAACGCCACGCAGGAGACCCAGAAAGCATTTCAGGATGCCGTAGCCAAATCCCAGTCCGATTTCGGGCAGGTCCAGCAGCGTATTGCCGACACGTTGCAGGACCGGTTCCTCGCCATCATGGAAGAGATCCGGAAAGCCGAAGGGCTGGAAGTCATTCTGGCCAAGGACGGGGTGGTGGCCTTTGCCCCTGCTGTTGATGTGACCGAGCAGGTCATCGCGGAAATGGACAAGGAAACCGTTGACTTCAAGGCCCTGGTGAATACGGATCAGTCCCCAGAGGCGTCCGGTCAGGAGTAATCAAGGAGACGGTCATGGAACCAGCAGAGCAGGGACTTCGGGACCACCTGAGGTCCGTGGTCCTGGCGGGCCTGGCCCGCCAGGATGAGAACCGGGAACAGGCCCTGAAAGAATACCTGGCGGTCATGGTCCCGGATATGGATATCGCCATGTCCACCCGGCTGGCCGCCATGGTGCCCACAGTGCTGCCGGATCTGTACGAGAAATGGGCGGCCATGTTCACGGACCGGCTGTTCGAGACGGTCCCTGTGGACCAGATCACCCATCTCTGCGACGGAAGCGCGGACAACGATGCCACCATCGGCCTGGTTTTTCTCATGTTCATGGAATCGGAGCGGATGGAAAAGCAGATCGATACGGATCTGCGTGCCTATGGACGGGAACACACCGGTGATCCGGACATGGGCAATGTCGTGGCCGATTACCTCCGCAGCCGACTGGCGGAAATGAAAAATGACAAAGAGTAAGCGGTAAGGTGTAAGTGGTAAGGGCCGGGAAATGTATTTCCCGGCCCTTTTTTCAGCGAATGCCCCAACGTCAGACGGCACCGCTCTCCACTGGGTCCACTGCGTTCACTTTGTTCACTCTCCACTCCACTCCACTCCACTCACTCTCCACTCCTCTCCACGCCCCCTCACCTAAAACCGACCCCCTGTATCCAGCTTCATCTCTTTGGGCGCAGCCACCTGAACCTCGAGCTCGATCTTTTGCTCTGCTGCCGGGGCCAGGTCGAACTCCCAGGCAAGGAGCGCCGGAGTCTCTTCAGCCTCGGGCTCGGGCACGGCTTCCAGTTTCAGGGTGATGCGTTCGTCTCGGAGCTGAGGCCGGGGTTCCTCCACCCGGATGCGGATCGGAATCTGCTTGTTGTTGGTCACGGTCATGTTCCAGGCCCAGGCAAAACTCTGCCTGCCTGCAAAGAACCCTTTTTCGCCGCTTTTTCTGTTCTTGAGAACCACCTCGGCCCCGATCAGGGGGTCGTTTCCGAAGAAGATTTCCGCCGTGCGATCGGCAAGGGCAAAGGTGCGTTTGTCGAGCATTGCGCCATCCACCAGAAACATGGCCGTGCCTGCCGGGATGCGGCGGGAGGATTTCAGATTCACCTCGCCCTGGAGAAATCCCAGGGGGGAGCGGCTGGGGCGTACAAGGTACCGGAAAGCAGTCGGCCAGGATTCCTCTGTCAGGGAGAGCCGGACCGGTTCGCCCGGAGCAATGGTCCGTGTCCCGAGTTCCCACACGGCATAGGTCCCTTTTTCGGTGGGAGCGGGGGCATTGGCCATCATGGCCGGGGCCGGGGCAACGTCGAGCATTTCTCGTGAAAAGGCGGCCTTGGATCGCAGCTGCTGTTCTCGGCGCGGAGCGATGATCCAGGGCCGGACAGGCCCGGGCTCCGGGCTTGCACCGGGACGGGCCGTGGCCAGGGCCAGGGAGACCTTTGTCCAGGGAACCCCGGTCTGTTGGTGGACGCGGGCGGTCCAGGTGAAGTCGATCAGATCCTGATCTGGGCGGGCATTCAGGCGGTACAGGGAGTGCCAGCCGCATCCGGTAAGAACGTAGGAGTATTCAAGTCGGGTTCTGTCTGCAGCATTGCCGGCAAGATCCACCCGTACCTGCCACATGGTTTCCAGGCGCCCCCGGAGCGCATCGATTCTGGCCTGGAGCAGGGAGAGCTTCCGGTTCAGTTCGGTCAGCTGTGACTCGATTTCGCTGCCGCGTATCATGGCTTTTTCCAGTTCCCGGCCCATGTCTGATCCAAGCTGCACTGCCTGGGCAGTGTCTTTTATGCCTTTTTGGGCCAGGGTCTTCCAGAAGGTGGCCGTGGCCCGCGCTCCCTCACGTTGTGCTGTGAGGGTACTCTGGGTCTGCTTGAGGGTGTCGAGTTCCTGAAGCAGAACACGCACCTCCTGAGGGTCCTCCCGTTTGCGTTTGGACCAGGATATATTTTCGATGCCCCCCTCTCCCTCGATCAGACGCACAGTCAGAGACTGGGGATCAGCCGTACCCGGCAGGAAAAACTCCACCTGTCCGTTTTGCACCTGTCTGGGAGAGATCTGCTCCGTGATCTGTCCGGAATCCGGAAACAGCACAACTCGTACCGGGGCCCCAAGGGCCGGTGCCGACAGCAGAAACAAAACCATAAAGATGAGCGATCCGAAGCGTGTGTTCATAAAACTCTCCAGAAAAGTTGTATGGTGCAGTTTGAGAAAACAAAAAAAGAATGGATCCCATATGACCTATGGGACCCATAAAAAGCAACCATCAAGAAGTTATGGTTTTTTCGTAACCCTTACCCCTTAAAACCTAACCCTTTCTTCACGCTTCTTCCGCCGGGTTCAGGCCGAACCGGGTCAGCAGGCCCATGCCGCCCTGGAGGTTCAGCGCGCCGTGGATGCCGGCGTGTTCCAGGATGAGCTGGGATTCATAGGACCGGCCGCCGGTGTTGCAGACCAGGAGGATCTGCCGATCCCGGGGCACTTCGTCCAGTCTGCATCGCAGCTGACCCTGGGGGATGTTTTTCCAGTAGTCGGGGTGTTTCTTCACGTAGGGCTCGGCATTGCCCTGTTCCCGGGTATCGAGGACCAGTAGGTTGTTTTCTCTGCGGTTGTTCCACATCTCGGCAAAGGTGATGGGATCGACGGGATGACTGCGCCCGGCAAGCATGTTTTCAGCGGCATTGGCTGCGGTGTTGACCACGTCCATGGCCGAGGAAAAGGGCGGCGCATAGGCCACTTCCAGGTTGCCGATGTCCTTGACCGTGGGTTTGTATTTCAGGGTGGCGGCGACGGCATCGACGCGTCCCTTGACGCCGTCGCCGTTGGACCCCAGGCCCTGGACACCGAGAACCCGGCCGGTGCCTCGTTCCACCACCAGTTCAAAGGCCACCAGGTCTTTTTCGGGATAGAAATGGGAATGGTCGAACTGAATGATCTGGGCGCTGAAGGCGTCGAACCCTTCGCGCAGGGCCGAACCGATGCTCAGGCCTGCCCCGGCCACACCGTAGTCGAAGATCTTGACCGCAAAGGAGCCCACGGCCCCGTCAAAGGTGTCCCGTCCTCCGGCCAGGTTGGTGCCGATGATCCGGCCCTGACGGTTGGCCATGGATCCCAGGGGAAAATAGGCCGGTTTACCGGTGATCAGATTTTCGATCTCCACGCAGTCGCCTCCGGCGTAGATGTCCGGGTCCGAGGTCTGCATGGTCTTGCCCACCTGGATGCCGCCGCGGGGAGACACAGCCAGTCCGGCCTCGGCGGCCAGTTCGGAGTTGGGAACCACGCCCACGGAGAGGATGACCAGGTCCGCGTCGATGGTCTGCTTGTTGGTTCGGACCCGCTGGACCTTACCGTCGCCCTCGATGGCCTGGACGAATTCTCCGAGCAGGACCGAGACGTCGTTTTTCTCGAGCTCTTTCTGGGCCACTCCGGCCATGTTCGGGCCGACCACGCCGGGCAGAACCTGATCCGCGATCTCGATGACCGTGGTGTCGATGCCCCACATGTCGGCCAGGGCTTCTGCCATTTCCAGGCCGATGAATCCCGCTCCCACGATGACCGCTTTGCCCACATCGCCCTTGCTGACCATCTCCTTGATTTCGATGGCCGAGTTCAGGTTGGTGATGGCAAAGGCTCCGGGCAGTTCCTGGCCGGGAATTTTCAGGTCCCGGGGGGAGCTGCCCGTGGCGATGACCAGCTTGTCATAGTCAAGAATCTGCTTTTCGCCGGTTTTGAGACGGACGGTCACCTGTTTGTTTTTGCGGTCGATGGATTCGGTCCACGCTTCGGTGATGACATCGAAGTCCTTGCATTCCTTGAAAAACGGTTCGTCTCGGACCATATGAAAGCTGGTTGTCTGCAGCTGGGTGTGGTCACTGACGTCTCCGGAGATATAATAGGGAATGCCGCATCCTCCGTAGGAGATCAGCTTGCTCGCGTCGATCAGGGTTACCCTGGTGTCCGGCTCCAGCCGTTTCAGGCGACAGGCCGCTTTGGGCCCGAGCGCTACTCCTCCGATGACTACTACGTGTTTGGACATGGGATCATACTCCTTGTGTTGGCTGAATGTTCGCCTTTTCCCGCCCCTGCGCGCAGCAGTGGAGACCGAAGGGCCGGGCATCAGGGTATCAGGCAGTGCAATAGAAAAGGGTGTGCCGTGCTGCGCCAAAATGGAACATGGAAATTCCGCATCGGTACCCGGGGGACCGGTACGGAATGTGCTGTGATGTCCGGGTTGTAAAGGGATTGGAAAAACCGTGTCAATCCGGTTCTTCCCTGTTTTGTGTTCCCGGGGGTGCTTGCCAGAGCTCATGATGGTGACTAGGGATAAGTCCAGTCAGTTTTTACAAGTACAAAACCACGGGGAGCGAATATGGCCGAAACAGTTGACGATATCTGCCTGGATTGGACCGATGAGGATGGCGTGCTGCAGGTGCGGCAGGTGAGCAAAGAGGTTCTGACCAAGGGCGCGTGGTCCACTCTGGTCTTCGCCTACCAGGATCGGGACAGAAAGACCGACGAGTTCGGTCCGGTCAAGTTCCGCGTGGGCCGATACCAGAAACGCAATGGTCGCTATCTGCCCCAGTCCAAGTTCAACATCTCTTCGGTCAAACAGGCCCGGCAGATTTCGGAAATTCTGTCCAGGTGGGCCGAAGAATACGAATAGTTTTTGTAACTATTCAGGTCAAAATTTTACTGATTCAAGGGCCTGAAATTCAAAGTAAAATTTGAATACAGGACGATACATTTAAGAAATTTGAGAATTTAAGAAATTTC
>JAWLGC010000189.1:0-3048 GCA_041685265.1 Desulfomicrobiaceae bacterium
CTGGGTCAGACAGGTGTAGATCCGCCTGATTCCTTTCTCGGCCTCGTCCAGGGCCGCCGTGGAGTAGTCCAGCGGGGAACGGTAATGTTTGCTGAGCAGAAAAAAGCGGAGCACCTCGGGCAGGTACCCGGCCAGGATGTCCCGAATGGTGATGAAATTGTTCAGAGACTTGGACATTTTCTCCGAGTTGATCTGCACGAACCCGTTGTGCACCCAGTATCTGGCGAACTCAATGTCAAAGGCGGCCTCGGACTGAGCCCGTTCGTTTTCGTGATGGGGGAACGCCAGGTCCTGGCCACCGCCATGGATATCAAAGGGCATGGAGATGAATCTTTTGCTCATGGCTGAGCACTCGATGTGCCAGCCGGGGCGGCCCAGGCCCCATGGCGATTCCCAGGACGGCTCGCCGGGCTTGGCGTTCTTCCACAGGGCAAAATCCAGGGGATCCTCTTTTTCTTCGCCGGGTTGAATGCGGGCTCCGGACTGGAGTTCCTCGATGTTCCGCCCGGACAGGGCGCCATAGGATTTGAATTTGCGAACTCGAAAATAGACATCCCCGGAGGAAGTGGCGTAGGCTGCTTCCTTTTTTTCCAGCGTCCTGATCAGATCGATCATATCCTGGATATGTTCGGTTGCCCGGGGTTCGAGGTCGGCCCGGAGCACGCCCAGACGATCCATGTCCTCGTAGAAGGCCTGGATAAACTTTTCGGCAATGGCCTCTGAGGTGGATCCTTCGGCATTGGCTTTGTTGATGATCTTGTCGTCCACATCGGTAAAGTTGCGGACAAAGGTTACGTCGTATCCAACGGAGCGCAAGTATCTGACCAGCACGTCGAAAACCACTGCGGAACGGGCGTGTCCGATATGACAGTAGTCGTAGGCCGTGATCCCGCACACATACATTTTGACGGCGTCATCGTTCAGGGGGATGAACTGTTCCTTTTTCCGGGTGATGGTATTGTACAGTTGCATGGTCGATCCGTTGGGTTGGAATTATTCAGGTCATTTTTCAAAAGGCAGAATTGTGCGAATGTTTCACGCTACCAGAGGCGATTGTCGTCGGGAAATATACGGCGGCTTCAGGGTGCCGGTCATAGCGGGAGAGCTCCGTGTCTGCCTTTACAGAATTGCAAGTTCCAGAGCTGCCCGTGTTCTTTCCCGCATCCATTGCAGGGGCAGAAATTCAACCAGGGTTTTCAGCTCCGGGCCCTGGTCCGTGCCGGTCAAGATATGGCGCAGCGGATGATAAAGCTGTTTTCCCCTGGCCCCGGAAATGGTGGAGATCTCCGAGAACAGGGTGGTACGAAATTCCTGCGCTATCGGGAGTTCCGGTGCGGTGTCCATCTTTTTCAGAACTTCATCCAGGGCCGTGATGACGGAAGCCGCCGCCGGGGATCGCAATCCGGCAATGGCCTGTCGTGAATAGGTCAGCTCCGGGGTCAGAAAAAAACGGAGCAGATCCGGAAGGTCGGCGGGGGAGGCCATGTTTTCCTGAACCGCGGAGATCAATTCGTCTTTGTGCCCCTGGTCGATCTCTTTCCAGCCTTCAAGCCGTGTCAGAAACGGTGCTGCTTCGGCCAGGACGGCCTGTGGAGGCAACCCATGCCAGTAGGCCTGGCTCAGGTTATGCAGTTCCATTTCCGAGAAGACGACCCCGCCCCGTCCCAGGCTGAACGGGTTGAACTGTCTGGCCAGGTCTGCAGCCCCGGCTACGATTTTTTTGGCTTTTATCCCGCCGGCCAGGGATGCCAGGTAGTGGATCAGACTCAAAGGGGAGAGATGTTCGTCCCTCAGTTGCCGTACACTTTTGGCCCCGTGCCGTTTGGAAAGTTTTTTACGTTCCCCGTTTAGAAGGAGGCCGTGGTGGGCGAAATGGGGCTCGGCAAGGTCGAGGGCCCGGTACAGGAGGATCTGTCTGGCCGTGTTGGTCAGATGATCCTCGCCGCGCAGGACCAGGTTGATGTCCATGTCCGCATCGTCCACGACCACGGCCAGGTTGTAGCTGGGCCAGCCGGAGCTGCGCAGGATCACGAAATCCCCAAAGGCACCGGAGGGCACGGTCATTTCCCCCTTGAGCAGGTCGGTGAACGTGACCTGCTCGTTGTCCGGGACCCTGAACCGGATGGTGTGCGGTTCTCCGTCGCGCATCCGGTTCAGACCCGCCTCGCGCGGGGCGCCACTGCATTTTCCGGAATAGCGGGGGGCGCGGTTTTCAGCCCGGGCCCTTTCCCGCTCCGCGTCCAGTTCCTGCTCGGTGCAGAAGCAGGGGTAGGCATGCCCGCTCGCCACCAGGGCCTCGCACGCCTGGCGGTACAGGCTCAGACGCCCGCTCTGGCGGACAACAGGTTCATCGGGTTCGATTCCCATCCAGGCCAGGGTGTCCAGAATGGATGCCTCGGCCCGAAACGAGGACCGGTCGCGGTCCGTGTCTTCGAGTCGCACCAGGAACGTCCCGTTGCTCTGTCTGGCCAGGAGCCAGTTCAGAACAGCGGTACGAGCATTGCCGAGGTGCATGTCCCCGGTGGGGCTGGGAGCGAACCGGGTCCGCCAGGGACCGCCGGTTTTCAGATTGGCGCGCTTTTTCGTGTCGTTCATGAATGTCTGCCGGAAAGGAAATATGTGTAATCAGAAGATTCAGGAGTCATTTTCAGGCCGGGTCGCCGAAACAACGGCCACGGCCTTGATGCCCTGCCTGGTGCCCGTGAACCCAAGCCCCTCCTCGGTGGTGGCCTTGACGTTGACTCTCTCGGAGGGAAGTTCCAGCAGCCGGGCCACATTTTTGGCGATGGCCTGCTTGTGCGGGCCGAGTCTGGGGATCTGGGCGATGAGGGTCAGGTCGATGTGGGTGAGGGTCATGGATGATTGTCTGACCAGCTCCATGACCCTGTCCAGCAGGATGCCCGAGGCCATGCCTTCATAGGCGTTGTCGCTGTCCGGAAAATGGTCGCCGATATCGCCTTTTCCCAGGCACCCGAGGAGCCCGTCGATCAGGGCGTGCAGAAGCACGTCTCCGTCCGAGTGGGCAAAGATGCCGGGACCGCCTGCGAT
>JAWLGC010000190.1:0-3017 GCA_041685265.1 Desulfomicrobiaceae bacterium
CGGGCCGCCGCGGCCATGTCGTTCGGGTGTCCCCCGAATATCTGGCATACCAGACGGGAGACTTCCGCGTCCCGCCACCGGAAGACCGGGGAGGCGTGCCGGTTCTCCCCGGGGACGGCACGGGCATTGCACATCTCCATGGAGAACAGCGCGCACCCGCCCAGGGTATCGATCCATTCCCGCAGGGCCAGGGAGCCAAGCCCGGCCATGGGGGCCAGCATAAGCCGGCCCGGCATGGTCCGGGAGCCCAGGGTCAGGGGGGAATTCAGAAAGTCGTTCATGGGAGCACGCAGCGGGCCACGATGTTGCCGCGCAGATCTCTGCTGGTCCAGACTCCATGCTCGAAGATCCCGTACCCGGCCGCGTGCATCTCCTTGGGCAGGGTCGTGGAGCCCGGGTTGGCGCACAGCACCGAGCCGCGCATCTCAGCCATGGGCACGTGGGTATGCCCGAATACGAACACCGATCCGGCGGGCAGAGGGGGCAGAGAATCCGGAGAGAACAGGTGACCGTGGGTCAGAAACAGCCGGGTGGTACCGTCCAGAATGGTGGAGTGGTCGGCCATGATGGGAAAATCGAGCAGGGTCTGGTCCACCTCGCTGTCGCAGTTGCCGCGCACAGCCACGATGTGTTCCCTGTATTCGTTGAGCATGGCCGCGGTTTTTGCCGGATCATAGTCTCCCGGCAGCGGATTGCGCGGCCCGTGATAGAGCAGGTCCCCGAGCAGCACCAGAACCCCGGCCTTCTCCCGGGTAAAAGCGTCCAGAGCCATGGTCAGACAGGCCGGAGACCCGTGGATATCCGAAGCGAAAAATATTTTCATGGAAAGAACTCCTTGCGTTTGTTTTCAGGCAAGGAGGGAGATAGCGGGAAAGGGGGGGGAAGGAAAGGGGTAAGGGGTATGGGTTAAGGGTTAAGGGAAGACAGAAGACGGAAGACGGGAGGACGGGAGGACGGGAGGCGGACGGGAAGTGGGTCCCGAATTGTATTCCGTGGATTGACATCGCAGGCGTAAAAGAAGAATTCTTCCCCTTAACCCTTAACCCTTAACCCTTAACCCTTACCCCTAAAAATCCTTACCCCTACAAAAAACCTTAATCCTCAAAAAAAAATCAATGCGCCGTCCCAGTCTCCTTCTCCTGATCCTGCTCATATTCTCGGCCCTGCTCCGGAGTCCGCCTCCCTGCAATTCTGCAGAGGTTCCGGTGCGGCATGTGCTGGAGCTGCACTCCTATCACCGGGGATACAAGTGGACCGACGACATCGTGGACGCCATTCACAGGGAGTTTCGGGAGTCCGGGATGCGGGTGGTCACCCGGGTGGAGTATTTGGACGGCAAGAATCATCCC
Source organism: Desulfomicrobiaceae bacterium (assembly GCA_041685265.1). Taxonomy (GTDB): domain Bacteria; phylum Desulfobacterota; class Desulfovibrionia; order Desulfovibrionales; family Desulfomicrobiaceae; genus JAWLGC01. The sequence continues at coordinate 1,350 of JAWLGC010000190.1, forward strand.
GAGCCGGAGTTCCTTGAGAAACTGCGCTCCCTATACCGGTACAAATACGGAGACTCCCGGTTCGATCTGATCATTGTTTCGGACAACCATGCCTTTGATTTTGTGCGCCGCTATCAAGACGAGCTCTTTCCCGGGGTGCCGGTTGTTTTTTGCGGGCTCAACTTTCTGGAGCGAAGCGAGCTGGAAGGCATGGACCGGGTCACGGGGGTCAATGAGAAGGTCGACTTTCTGGAGACCGTGGCCCTGGCCCGGCGACTGCATCCCGGGACCCGCAGGGTGGTTGTGGTCAACGACTGGACCGATGTGGGGGTCAAGGTCCAGCAGGGAATGAAGGAGCAGCTGGAGCACGCGGAAACGGGCCTTGAATTCGAGTTTCTGGAACCGGCCACCATTGAGGAGATCGCGGATCGACTGGCCGGTCTGCCCCCCGGCACCGTGGTTTTGTACGGGTTCTTTTTTCGGGATATCACGAATCGCAGCTTCACCTTTGACGCGAGTGCCCGGAAGATCACTTCCGGTTCCGCGGTCCCTGTATACGGGGCGTGGGACTTCAACCTTGGGCACGGTATCGTGGGCGGCAAGCTGATCAGCGGGCGCTACCAGGGGATTCAGGTGGCCCGTATGGGGCTCAAGGTGCTCCGCGGAAAGCCGGTTTCCGACGTGCCTCTGGTTATGGACACCACGCCGAACCGGTTCATGTTCGACCATGTCCAGCTGCAACGGTTTGGTATCCCTGTGTCGGACCTGCCTGCGGGGAGTATTGTGCTCAACGAGCCTCGGACGTTCTCTTCCGAGTACCGGGAGCTGTTCTGGTTCGGAGTGCTCAGTCTGGTCGGGCTGAGTTTCACAGTGGTGGTCCTGATGGTCGGGCGGGTGCGCATGAAACGGGCCGAGCGGGCCCGGCACAAGGCCGAGGAAAAGTACCGACGGATTTTTGAACACGCCGTGGAGGGCATCTACCGGGTCACCCTGGACGGGGAGGTGCTCGATGTCAATCCGGCCATGGCCCGTATTTTTGGAGACGCCTCTCCCCGGGAGTTCCTGGCTCGGGTCGGCAATATCAGGGAACTGTATGTCGATCCGAAGGACCGGGAAAAGGTGCAGGCCCTGTTTCGGGAGAAAAAGGCCCTGGTGGAGTATGAGATTCTGCTGCAGGACAGGGACGAACAGCGTCTCTGGTGCTCTTTTAATTCGCGCCTGGTGTATGATTCGGGTCAGGGGGAGCTGGTCATCGAAGGCATGCTCAGTGATATTTCCGAACGCAAGCAGAGGGAGCAGGCCGAGCAGGACAAACGTGTGGCAGAAATGGCCAATGCAGCCAAGACCCGGTTCGTGGCCAATATGAGCCATGAGATCCGCACCCCGTTGAACGCCATTGTGGGCATGACCGAGCTGGTACTGGGCACGGATCTGGATCCGGAGCAGCGCGACAACCTGGAAGTGGTCAACGACGCCTCGGGACAGCTTCTGTCCGTGATCAGCAATATCCTGGATCTGGCCAAGATCGAGACCGGGCGGGTGGAGCTGGAGCAGGTGGCCTTTGATGTCCGGGACGAAGTGCATCGTCTGGTACGGATTATGAACGTCCAGGCCGGGCAGAAGGGGGTTGACCTCGAGGTCCGTTTTACCTCGGATGCCGGCAGGTACTGGGTCGGCGACCCGGCCCGG
>JAWLGC010000072.1:0-12481 GCA_041685265.1 Desulfomicrobiaceae bacterium
TTCAGGAAGGTCCACCTGATACCGATATCGAACTCTTCCTCGAGGTCCCGGATCGCATCCCAGCAGTTATGACAGGGAGCGATGACCAGTTTGCAGCCTGTGGCCAGAATCTGATCTCGTTTCTTTTCCAGGGCCTTGTTACGCTGCTTGCGGTATCGCCCGATGCCGTTGAATCCGCCACCGCCACCGCAACAATAGTTGTGGTCGCCGTTGGGGGCCATTTCCCGAAAATCCTCAGCGATATAGCTCAGGATCTCCCGGGCGCAGTCCCGCAGGCCCGCGTTCCTGATATAGTTGCAGGAGTCCTGGTAGGTGACCGGCTCCTTGATCTTCTTGGCAGGATCAATCTTGAGTTTGCCGGTACGCAGAGCCTCGGCCACCCATTCCACGTAGTGGATGGATTCCACGGGCGGCTTGCCCGTTTCGAGTCCTGCCCAGTAAGGGCCTTCGGTGACCGTGGCCCGAAAGGCGTGGCCGCACTCGGTGGCCACCATCCGCTTGGGCTTGAGCCGGTCCATGGCCGCGTAGACCTCTTCCACCTGCATCCTGCATGCCTCCCAGTCACCGGCGAACATGGACAGGCTGGTCATTTCCCAGCCGTTGCTGGGAACGGTCCAGTTTTCTCCGGCAATATGAAACAGGGTGGCCGCCTCGGAGATGTCCTCAGGATAGTGCTTGGCCTCGCGGGCATTGATGCAGTAGATGATGTCCGCATTTTCCTTGTCCACAGGAATCGTAAGCCCCGGCCACTCTTCCTCGGCCTCCTCGGCCATCCATTCACAGGTGTCCACGAAGTCTTCGGACGTGACATCCATCTGGGCCCGGTACAGCCGGTGCATCCCGGATCCGATTTTCAGTTCCCACGGTACAAACCCCTGGGAATACAGCAGGCCGCGCAGGTAGCCGAACATAACCCCCATGTCGATGCCGTAGGGACAGTACATGGCGCACCGGTTGCAGCAGGTGCACTTGGACCAGGCGGTTTCCATGCACATACGCATGAACTCGTTGTCCACCTTGCCCTTGCGCTTGACGATCTCGCCCAGGGTGGACTGGATCTTATACGCGGGAACCTGCTTGGGGTCCTTGTTGTTTACGTCATACAAAAAACAGCTGTCGGCACACAGTCCGCAGTGGGCGCAGATGTCGAGCCAGGTTTTGGTCCGTGATTTACAGGTCTTCTGGATGGAGGCCCACAGCTTTTCCGTGTCCACATCCAGAGATTCCATTTCTTTATAGTACAGTTCCCCGCCCTTGTCCTTGAGCAGCGCGTCGAGCTGCTCCTGGGTGGTGACGGGTTGCTTGTTGCAAAGCGTTCCTTCAGGCATTGTCGGTTCCTCCGATTTCTTGCGCCGTGACCCTACCAGGCCAGACCCTTGCTTTTCATGCCGCCACGCTTGATGCCGAAATCCATCCCGATCTGAGCCCGGGACAGGAAGAACATGACAATGTGGGACAGCTTGGTGAACGGAATGGCCAGGAGCAGGATCTCACCGGTCAGAATGTGGGCGGTAAGCCAGAACTGATAGTCGCCGATGTGCTGCACAGCCATGAACCCGGTCACGAAGGGAGCCATGGAGATGGCCAGGAGCAGGTAGTCGTAGGCAGTGGTCACGATACGCACTTCGGGCAGAGCAATACGCCGGATAATGATCCCGAGTCCCGTAATCAGGACCAGGACAGTCAGGAAATCGGCCACGCCCTGGGGCATGGTCAGCCAGTCAATGCCGAACCGCTCCTTTAAGATGACCGCATGTCCGGTCAGGAACAGGGGGACGAAGACCAGCCCGGCATGAAAACCGAAGAACAGGATCGTGTACATCGGTTTCACCCGCCAGTTCCGGGTTCCGAAAGGAAGCAGCCAGAACCCGATGGACCGGAGTGCACCGCGCACCCCGTACTTGACATTCTTGGTATAGGTGACCCGGTCGAGGCGCCAGTCCAGTCCTCTGATATACCAGACAACTTTAGCCGCCAGGCCGATGAAGCAGACTGCAAAGGACACCCAGAGCATGGGGCCCGTCAGGAATTCATACATGATAGTCTCCTTGAACGGGCTGAATTCAAATAGCCTGAATTCAGCCGGGAATTAACGTCTTGGGTGTCCGGATCAATCATCGTCCCGGGCAGTCAGAAACCGCCAGAAGCCGATAAAACCGACCAGGCCCACGCCCATAAGCACATAGGTGAACCCTTTGGTGAACGTCAGGAAATCCTGAAGCGTGTAGTAAATAGCATCCATGATTGCGCCTCCGGGATCCTAGTGGGAATCCTTGTATTCAGGGTGTTCATGCAGGATGGGCAGGAAGGTGACGATCAACCGGTACACAGTCACTCCGAGGGTGACGATGAACAGGGAGGTCATAATCTCCATCCAGGACGGAAAATACCTGTCGGCCGCGGGCAGCTGCCAGTTAAAGGCGATCAGGGAGACATTCAGGCGGTTGACCACAATGCCGAGCACGGCCCAGGCCGCGGTACGCTGAATGAGCTTGCGGTTCTTCTCCCGCACGCCGATGGCAAAAGCCAACGCCGGCAGAGCCACGAAGCCGATAAGCTCCACCAGGAACCAGGCACCCCATCCGGTGGCCAGATAGTGCCAGTTGTTGTCCACGGCAATGCCGATAACCTTCATGACAAAGTACCCGGAAAGTACCAGAGCAGCGGCTTTGCCGAACCCGAGAACCACTTCCGAAGCCTCGTTGAGGTGGGTCCGATCCATCTTGTCATGGTAGTACTTGTGGGCCAGGGACCCTTCAAACATGACCATGGACAGTCCGGCCACGATACTGGACACGAAGAAGAACAGGGGCAGATAGGCCGAGTACCACAACGGATGCAGTTTGGACGGAGCGATAAGGTACAGCCCGCCCAGGGAGGACTGATGCAGGGTGGAAAGCACCACACCGAAGATGGTCAGGGGGATAGTCAGGGAGTGGGCGATCTTTCGGATCTTTTTCCATCCCATGAACTCCCAGGCCGCCGGAGAGAATTCGATAAACAGCACGGTCAGATACAGTGCCACGCACAGGCCCACCTCGAACAGAAACGAAGTCGGACCGGCCTGAACCACGAAGGGATACGGCAACCGGTAGGGACGCCCCAGATCGTACATCAGGGCGAAGACCACGAAGGAGTAGCCCAAAAACCCGGTCAGAATGGCCGGCCGGACCGCGGAGTGATATTTCTTCATGCCGAAGATGTACACGGCCGAAGAAGTCACATAGCCGCCGGCGGCCAGAGCCACCCCGCAGAGCAGATCGAACCCGATCCACAGGCCCCACGGGTTGTTGTCATCCAGGTTGGTGACCATGGACAGGCCGCCGGTGAACCGAAGTACCGTCAGAACCGCACCGATGATGAGGATGATCCCCGAGGCGATGTTGAACGGCGTGTACAGTTTTCTCTTATCAATACCTGCAAACATCAGGAATTCTCCTTATCTTGCGCTTCTGCGGCTTCCTTGAGGGCTTTGGCCACCTCGCGCTCAATGGAGGACGTCTTGTCCTTCTCCGCCTTGTCCATGGCTGCAGCCAGCTTGTCCGCGGCTTCCTGCTCGGCCTTTTTCACGGCTGCGGACACGGCTTCCCGCTTTTCCTGCTCGGCAATCTTCACCTTGCGCTTGTTCATGGCGTAGACACCGGTCAGCAGTACGGGCCAAAGACCGACAACTGCAGGCACGGCGGCCAGGGCACCGGACGTGAACTGGGGAGCGGGAGTCACCCCGAGGTGCTCCTTCATGCCCAGGGTCTTGAACGGGACTCCGGACAGATACATCCAGCTGGTGCCGCCCATTTCATTCTCGCCATAGATATGGTCCAGATACCGGTCGGGTCGGCTCTCGATCCGCTTGCGGGCGATCTTGATCAGATCCGCACGCCGACCGAAGGTCAGAGCCTCCTTAGGACAGGACTCCACACAACCGGGCAGTTTGCCTTCCAGAAGACGGGGCTGGCACATGGTGCACTTGCGGACCCGCGGGGTAATGGGATCGTCATACTCATACGTGGGCACTTCAAAGGGACAGGCGATCATGCAGTAGCGGCACCCGACGCATACGGTCGGGTCATAGACCACCGCGCCGGTGGGCGACTTCTCAAAAGCCTTGACAAAGCAGGCCGAGGCGCAGGCCGGTTCCAGGCAGTGGTTGCACTGGGCCTTGCGGAATACCGGATGGTCCGGCTTGCCGTACTTGTTGACCACCGTAAAAGTGGCGTCATCGGTACGACGCCGGGTTTCAAGGACGGTCAGATCGTCAAAAGGTTTTTCCGGGGCGGGCAGCTCGTTGACCTTCTGGCAGGCCGCCTCGCACTTCCGACACCCGATGCACCGGGTGGCGTCGAACAGCACCCCGTTGCCTTCGGGATATCCTTCAAAATGTTTGTTGCCGGCTGCGTGGGCCGGAGTGCCGACCGCAAGGCCGGCACCCGCTGTTCCCAGCAGGCCGAGAAACTTTCTACGTAACATGGATACGCTCCTACTCGTTTTCGACCAGGCTCAACCTAGTTTGTTCGTTCCTTGTGGCATTCGATACACGCGGTATCCGCGGGCTTCTCGACCTTCATTTCCTTGTGACATCCCATGCACTGCTGATGATAGGCAGCCTTGAGACCGGGCTTGCCCGGGTCCTTGGCATCAAAAGCCTGTCCATGACAGCTTGCACATTTGGGGGGATTCAAGGAGACGGGGGAGTTATGATGACATCCCTGACAGGTCGTGCCCGGCTCGCCGTGGAAGTATGCGGCCAGAGTGGAATCCTTCATGGCCTCATCCATCTTCCTGACGATCTTGCGATGGGGGAACTTGGAAGGCTCATACTGGTCGGACAGGGAGCCGATCTCCACGAATTCGGGAATATCCTTATCGGCCACGGCCTGCGCGGTCACCGTGCGGGACTGAACCAGTCCGGCCGCGATCAGGGTCCGTTCCTCATCGTTCTGCACGGAAGCGACAGCCTCGGCAGGCAGGGTGACGTGACACGCGGCGCAGGAATCCTGATCCTGCTTTTCGTTCAGGAAGGTATGACACCCGGCGCAGCGGGGTTCTTCCTGACGGGCCTGGTGGCATCCCACGCAGCTTCTGTCGGACTGAGCCAGATGCATGGCCTGCTCGAGCTGGACAAAACCGCCCTTCTCGGAACCCTTGACCGTATGACAGCTCTCGCTGCAGGACTCCATGGCCGCATGGTGGCAGGTGCGGCAGTCATCGACCACGCCCTCGTGGGCCTTATGGTTGAAGGCGACCACGGAAACGGGGTTACCTTCAATGGCTTGCGCACCGGGAGCGGTGAGCAGAACCACATCGGGCTGGTTGCGCTTCATACGGGGCACGTCGGCAACTTTCTTGATTTCTTTGGTCTTTGCACTGTCGTGACAGCCTGCACAATCCACAGGTCCGCTCTCCTGACCGGCCTTCTCCACCTTGAGGTGACAGGAGACACAGGAGGTATGGGAAGCATCGGCCATGGACCGCACATCACCTTCAGCCTCTTCCTTGTGGCAGTAACGGCAGGTCTCTTCCTCACCTTTGGCGTAGAACAGGACCTTTTTGGTCTCGTCATACTGGTGGTGACACACGGAGCAGTTGTCTTCCTGACCAGCCGCCGGAGCAATGGCCTTGGAACTTTCGTGACGGTAGTGCAGAGACTTGTCCATGCCCATGGGCTGCCGAACATCGGCCACCTCGGGCTTGGTCGTGTGGCAGGTGCGGCACTGGCTGTCCAGGGGACCCGATTCCTGCCCGGCGTCCACCATTTCCTGATGACACCCGATACAGTTGGAGTGGTAGATATCCTTCACGGTTTCGGCGTCAGAATCATCCAGACGCTTGAACATGAGAGACATCTCTCCGTCCTTCTCCTCCAGGTGACAGGCAGAGCAGTCCTTGCCGGTCTCGGCCAGGGCTTCGGTGTGTTTGTCGTGAAAAAATGTCACTTCCGGATACTCAAGCTCTCCGAAAGCCGCCATCGTCTCGATCGTGATTCGGTCGGCCCGTTCAGCTTTTGGCGCTGCGTTCTCCCTCGAGGCGCCGACCTCGAGACAGGAGACTACAACAATCGCCAGCACTGACAGGATTCCAACCCATCGCAGCAGAGGTTTTCCCTTCTCCATAACTCCCAATCCTTTAGGTTTTGGTGAATATATACCATTTCACACCGCCGCCAATCACTTCACTTTCCCGATCCAGACAGGGAGCTGAAAACATGTGGCGGCAAGGTCTCCCGGAGCGACACAGCTTCCGGTTTTTCCCTCAATGATCCAAGACATGGCTGTCTGTGTTATTTCGACCTGGTTAGTCAACAATATTCCAGCCCGATTCGCTATACAATCACCAAAACCCCGTCAAGGGCAAAACATATTATTCACATACAAGCACAATACCCTGAAAGGCATAAAAAAAGCCGGATTCGTTTTGAAACGAATCCGGCTTGTCCGAGCCCTGGCGCTGAAAAAACGCTATCTTACATGACACTCACCACAGGTGATGGGACCGACTCCCTGCTCGTTATGACAGGTTTTACACTGCTGATGGTAGGCATCCATCAGCCCGGGTTTATTGTCTTCCGCCTCGAGTCCGTGACAGTCGGAACAGGCTGAATCCTCGGAACTCTCCCCTTCCAGAAGAACACCGTCTTCGTACACGTGATGACAGACCGAGCAGTCACCTTCTATCCCTTCCATTTCCATGTGGTCGTCGTGACCGAAGACGGATACCGGACGTTCCAAGCCGGAGAAGGCATCGACCTTGAACACCGAGTAGTCGTCCTGGGAGCAGGCCGTGGACACATACAAGGCAAGCCCCAGAACAACGGCAATGGGAATAATAAACTTTTTCATCATGGCTGACCTCTGTTCTCGGGGTTATACGGCGCCCGGCTTTTCCATACAATCGTAGATGATATCACCCAGGAACTTGAGCTCTATGCCGAGCTCATAGTGGTGGATAATGTCTTCCAGACCGCCGTGGCAGTTATGACACGGCGCGATGCACACCTTGACTCCGGTCGCCTTAAGCTGCTCGGCCTTGATCCGATTGCCCGTCACCCGGGCATTTTTGTACGGAGGACCGCAGTTGATGACCCCGCCTCCGGCGCTGCAGCAATAGTTGTGTTCCCTGTTCGGGGTCATTTCCACAAGTTCCGTACAAAAGGCGCGGACCACTTCCCGGGCCTTTTCATGCAGGCCGCGACCACGAACCACGTTGCAGGGATCATGGAACGTGACGGGTTCCTCGAACTTCCTGGCTACCTTGATCTTCCCTTCGTTGAGCAGATCCCAGTAGAACTCCAGAGCATGGATGATGGGCACAGGAGGCATTTTCCACCCCAGAACTCTGTTGCCGGTATCGTAGACCGAGCGAAAGGCATGACCGCATTCGCCCATGACGATCTTCTTGACCTTCAAACGGGCGGCGGTGTCGAAATGCATCCGCTTGAGGCGCCCCATAAGTTCGCTGTCCCCGGTGTACATGGCCATATCACTGTTATCCCACCCCGGGGTTCCCGGCATGGTCCAGTCAACTCCGGCCTCGTGCATAATCGCAGCGGCCTGGTAGATGAGCTGGGTACGGAATTTGGGCTCAGGCCCGATGACCGAGTACATGATCTCGGCCCCTTCCTTTTCCACAGGAATGCGCAGGCTCGGAATCTCGTCCCGGGCTTCATCTTCCTGCCACTGCAGGCTGTCGATCCATTCGTCGTCCTTGACCCACATCTGGTTCATGGTCGCCGAATGGCTGTGTGCGGTGTCCTGAATGTACTGCGGGGTGACCCCGAGCTTATGACAGATGCGCCGGACAATGGACATCATATACGCGGTATCGATCCCGAAAGGACAATACTGCACGCAGCGTCGACACAGGTTACACTCGGTGTAGGCCACCTGGGCACACAGCTTGATCTCGTCGGCAGTCAACTTGCCGTTCTTATCCAGCATCTTCCAGATGGTCTGCTTGATCTTACCAACGGGTGAATATGCGGGATCACGATCTTTGGACATAAAAAAGTGACACGCCTCGGAACAGAGCCCGCAATGCACGCACGCATCCACATACGCCTTGAGACGTGCTCCGGTTTCCTTATCCAGAACCGTATTGATCACGGCCTCGATACGTTCCGGGGTCAGCTTCGCAGCCCCCTGATCAATTCCAATATCGGCTATCAGCTCTCTTTCCTTCATGACAGACTACTCCTCAAGATTACCAGTCCTTGGCGAACCGGACAGCACCGAATTCGGCGCCGATGTACGCACGTGTGAGCGGGGCGTAGAACATATGACTCAACCGGGTGAACGGAATGGCGACCAGGGCGATCTCTCCGGTCAGAATGTGGAGGATCAGCATCGGATTATACGGTCCGATCTGGTAATGAGCCAGAAAGCCGGTCAGAAAGGGAGCGGCGACCATGGCCAGAATTCCCCAGTCCGAGGCTGTAGTGACATACTTCACCTCGGGAATGGTCAGCCTGCGGTACGCGAAAAAGCAACAGGCACCGAGAACGACCAGCGTCAGAATATCGGCCACGCCTTCCGGGATTGTCCAGAACGAGAATCCGACGGCCTCGTCCAGCATGATCATATGGGCCATAAGGAACAAAGGCGCTATGAACAGAGACAGGTGAAACGCAAAGGTAACCACGGTCATGACCGGATTGAGACGCATGTTCCGAGCGCCAAAGGGAATGGACCAGTGCAGGATGGACCGCAGACCGTACTTGAGATTCATGTAGTTCAGGACGACAGGGTCCTTGTCCTTGGCCGACTGGTAACTCTTTACCAGTTTGTAGACGATGCCGAGAAAAAAGACCGCCCAGGCGAGCCAGGCCAGAGGACCGGCAACAAAATTATAGACAGCATGCATGATTCGTCCTCCTTATCCGGTAATGTTCGCCACGAGTTCCACAATGCGGACAAACTTGCCGTCTTTGATAGCGCGAATGAGAAGCTTGGTCCCGTCCTGACTGAAGGTCGGATCCCAGGCCTCATCGAATTTTTCGGCATACGGTTTCCCGTCCACCAGAATGAGATGCTTTCCGCCCTGCTCGACCTTGGCGGCAACATGCCCCCCGTCAGCGCTGATAACCGGCTGCCAGGCCATGTCGCAGCCTGCACTCCAGGTCGTGCCGTTGACGCACACAAACCACTTTGCATCATCCTTACCGATGGCCGCAACGGTCCTGCCGTTTTTGCTGACCCGCAGGTCTGTGACCATATCGGTAAATGTCTTCTCCCACGGGGTACCGTTCACGGCCACGGTCCACAGCCCGAATTTTGGAGCACAGATAGCGGCCAGGGTCTGCCCGTCGCTGCTGAACTGCGGCTGCCAGAGCTGGACAAAGGAAGGGTCCCAGACAACATTTCCATCTGCGGCCATTCCCCACTTTCCATTCAACTTGACCGGAGCAAAGACTTCCTTGCCGCCGGGTTTAAAACACGGTTCCCAGACACTGGCGTACTGCTGTGACCAGGGAGTGCCGTCCACCGCAATGGTGTAGTCATACAGTGAGGTACGAACCTGGGCGGCAACGGAGGTCCCCTCGTCGTTAAAGACCGGAGTCCATACGTTGACAAAATTCCGTTCCCACGGCGTACCGTCGATGGCAACGCTGTACGCTCCCTCCTGGAACTTGTAGATCTCGGCCTGGCCCATGGAAACGGTCTGCACTGCGGCTGCGCTCGCATTGCCTTTGGGGCTCAGTGCGAAGTTGTTGGCATTATCGAACAGGGTCTCCCACGGTTTGCCGTCAACCAGCATCCCGTAGGTCATGGAATCCTGAAGGGCCGAGGCAATAACGGAACCGTCTTTGGAAAACCGGGTCTCCCAGATAAAGCCGTAATACTCTTCCAGGGCCTCTCCATCGATACTCAGGGTGTACTCCCCGTCATCAACGGCAATAACGACCAGCCGTCCGTCCGGAGCATATCTGGGATACCAGATCCGTTCATGGCGAGCTTCAAGCAGGGTCTCATTGACGCACATGCCGAACTCCATATCTCCGGTTTTCACCACTGCAGCTACCTTTTCCCCATCGGGACTGGCCTGCGATTCCTCTCGCCACTCGATCTCCGAGTCACACCGAGAAATCTCGGCAATCGTTCGGGTGCCCGGATCCCAATCCCAGGCCGAAGTGTCAATCATGCGAATTCCTCCTCTTGTAATGAGAGCGTGAGCATCACCTCTCCTTGGAAAATTACGGCCCGAGTAGCCAATTTTCAGGAGTATGTACAGTATCTTCGCAAGAAAAAGCAAAAGCAGACTCAATTACTCTGCTTTGATTCATACCAAGCAACTGGAAAATAAGGAAGATTATCATTTCCTCCAGTTCCCCCCCCTAAAAAAAAAGAGGCCCCTTGAGTCAAGGGGCCTCCAATATGAGACGTCGCGTTAAAAAAACCGGGAAAAGGACTTATTTGCCCAGCACTTCCAGGGATTCCTGTGCGATTTCAAGCTCTTCGTTGGTGGGAATAACCCAGATGGCCACACGACCGTCATCACTGCCGATCGCTTTGGCTTTCTTGACCCGTCCCGCGTTACGCTCGGTGTCGATGACGATCCCCAGACCTTCCAGGCCTTCACAGACTTCCTGGCGGACAATATCGTCGTTTTCGCCGATGCCGGCGGTGAACACAATGGCGTCCAGGTTGCCCACAACAGCGGCAAAGGCCCCCACGTACTTCTTGATCCGGTAGACAAACATGTCCAGAGCCAGTCTGGCCTGCTCATTGCCCTTATCAACTGCGGAATGGATATCACGCATGTCGTTCAGGCCGCAGACGCCTTTTAGGCCGCTCTGCTTGTTGAGCATGTTGTCGATCTCTTTGGGGGTCATCCCCTTCTGCTCGGCAACGTAGGCACAGATGGAGGGATCGATGTCCCCGCTGCGGGTGCCCATCATCAGACCTTCCAGGGGGGTCAGGCCCATGGTGGTATCAACACATCTGCCGTTCTTGACAGCGGCCATGGAGCAACCGTTGCCGAGATGGATGGTGATCAGGTTGACATCATCTTTGGCTTTGCCCAGCTGCTTGGCAGCCTGCTTGGTGATGTACTTGTGGGAAGTGCCGTGAAAGCCGTAGCGGCGGACACGCAGTTCCGTGTACATCTCATAGGGCAGCGGGTACAGAAACGCCTTCTTGGGCATGGTCTGATGGAACTCGGTATCGAACACGGCCACCTGAGGCACGTTCTCGAACAGCTCTTCGGCCACTTCGATGCCCATAAGGTTGGCCGGATTATGCAGGGGACCGATGGGAATATTGGCCCGGATGGCATCCTTGATTTCGGGAGTCACCACGCAGGGTTTGGTGAAATCCTCACCGCCCTGGAGCACACGATGTCCCACAGCATCGATTTCGGAAGTGGAAGCGATGACTCCGACCTCGGCATCGGTAATCATGTCCACGACCATATGCATGGCGGTCTTGTGATCAGGAACGGCCTCTTCCCGTGAAACCTTTTTCTCGGCATCCGTATCGGGATTGGCCTCATGCTTGACGGCACCCATGGTTTCCCCGATCCGTTCGACCAGACCGGTGGCCATGACGGCCTCGGTTTCCATGTTCAACAGCTGATATTTGAGGGAGGAGCTCCCGGAGTTGATAACCAGAACTTTCATAATACTCTTTCCTTATACAAGCCCTTTCTCGGCTTGAGCCTGAATTGCGGTAATCGCAACAGTGTTGACAATGTCGGGGATAGTACACCCACGACTCAAATCGTTGACCGGCTTATTCAATCCCTGGAGGACCGGTCCAATAGCCACGGACTGCGCTGCGGAGCGCTGAACCGCCTTATACGTATTGTTTCCGGTATTCAAGTCCGGGAATACGAAAACAGTTGCCCGGCCGGCAACCTGGCTGTCGGGAAGTTTTGTCTTGGCCACGGAAGGATCGATGGCCGCATCGTACTGCAGCGGACCTTCAAGGAGAAGCTGAGGAGCACGCTCTTTGGCTATGCGGGTCGCCTCGATAACCTTTTCCACATCCGCTCCCTTTCCGGACGCCCCGGTGGAATAGGACATCATGGCCACTCGGGGTTCGACCCCGAAAATTCGGGCGGTTTCTGCAGAACTTATGGCGATTTCCGCCAACTGGTCGGCGCTGGGATTCGGATTCACGGCGCAGTCGCCAAAGACCAGGACCCGGTCCTTGAGGCACATCAAAAAGACGCTCGACACAATGGAAGCGCCCGGCTTGGTCTTGATGATCTGAAAAGCGGGTCGAATGGTATGGGCCGTGGTATTGATCGCCCCGGAGACCATGCCGTCGGCATGTCCCTTCTGGACCATCATGGTCCCGAAATAGGTCTCATCAACCATGGTATCCCGGGCCACCTCGACGGAAATCCCTTTCTTCTTGCGCATTTCCATAAAGGAATCCACATATTCGTCGAACAGGGGACTCTTATCCGGCTGAACAATGTTGGCCCCGGACAGATTCAGGCCCAGTTCCGAAGCCATCTTGTGGACCGTGTCCTCATTGCCGAG
>JAWLGC010000191.1:0-2999 GCA_041685265.1 Desulfomicrobiaceae bacterium
TGAAATCCTTTGTGGCCGGTCTGCCCGGGGCAGATGTCGACCAGGGCTCCCTGCCGTCCCCGGGCCAGGAGACCCTGCAGCGGTTTCTGGAACTGTGCGCAGGCGGGTCCGGCAGGGTGCGTCCCGAGGACCTGGCTTTTGTGCTCCGGCATCTGGGCATGTCCCGGGAGCGGGACCTGGCTGAAGGGCGTGGTTCGGACGCGGCCCGGACCGTGAAAAACGGTCTGGAGGAGATCTTTCTGAACGGCAGGGGGAGGTCCGAGCAGGACAACGGCCTGCTCTGGCAGGCCCTGCAGCGCATCGAGCTGCTGCAGCTGCTGGCCGTGCGTATGGCCGAGCAGGGGGCCATGGTCTTCCCCCTGCCCCTGAACATGGTGCAGGACGGCTACCTGGTGGTCCATGACCGTGCCGGTGGTGAGTCCGGGGAATCAGAGGCAGCCCCCCTGAAAGTGTCTCTTTTTCTGGATTTTACAAACCTGGGCCCGGTGCGGGTGGATCTGCTGCGGGAGGCCGAGGGACTGTTTGTGCGCATCGCCTGCGGAACTGAGCACTGCCTGGACCGGGTGCAGGGGAGCAGGGACGTATTGGAACAGTCGTTGCAGGCCTTGGAGATTCCTCTCAAGGGATTGAACGTGGTCCGGGGGGCCCTTCCTGCGGCAGCGGCCCTGCTCCGGATGGCCACCGGAAAGGAGAGCGGAATGTTTTCCGCTCAGGCGTGATCACGATGGAAAGGGGAGAGAGATGACCATCAAGGATGTCGAGATTCTGCAGCCGGCGAGCCGGCCCGCCGGGGACGGCCGGATCGTGGAGACGGCCAGGCAGGGGGCGGTGAGCCTGGTGGAGGATGACGGGCTGCTGGAGATCCTGGCCCGGGTGCCCCGGGGAACACAGCTGCCAGAGGACATTCTGGGCGGAGTGGCCGAGATTCTGACCTTTTTGCACCGCCAGGACAGGGCCGAGTGCGAGGCTGACGCGCACCAGGGCGAAGATACGGCAACTCCCTGTCATGATTGACGGGATTACATTGACTTCCCGGGAAAGCTCGGCTAGCCCGGATCGATTGATGGTAATTTTTTATCCTCCGGCAGCACCGGCTGGGCGTAAGGGGCGGCACAAAGGGTATGAATAAAGGCAGGAAAGAGGGTCAGAAACGCCCGGAAATGGTTGTGGGCGGGCTGCATCCTCCGGATTCCTCCCGGGTTCCGGAGTGGGCCGGGTGCCTGTGCTCCGTGTTCCGGCAGATGCGCGACGGGCTGGCTCTGTTTCGTCTGCAGGAGAAGCAGGGCGAGTCCTGCCTGATCCTGGAGGACGTCAATCCTGCGGTGGAGGATCTGCTGGGGGTTCCGGCCGTGGAGCTGCGGGAGCGACTCGGGGCTCCGGGCCGGGAACATTGGCTGGAGACCCTGACGGAGGTGGCCCGGGACGGGGAGAGCGTCACCGTGGAGGAGTTTTTCCCCGGGTCCATGAAGTATGTGCAGATGGATGCCTTTTCCGCCGGTCCCGGTCTGGCCGCGGTGCTGTTCCGGGATGTCACCGAGGCCCGCAGGGCCAGAAAAGAGCTGGAAGACACCAATGAGATCTTTCGGATCATCGCCACCCTGACCTCGGATTACGCCTTTGTCTGTGATGTCCGCGAGGACGGGGCCCTGCTGCGCAAATGGATGACCAAGTCCCTGTCCAGGGTGCTCGGGGTGGTTCCCGAAGTGCTGGACCCGGGTTTTAACTGGGCCCATTACGTGCATGCAGAGGACTGGGAGCAGGTTCGTAACCAGGCCTCCCGACTGCTGAACGGCCATGCCACTGTTATCGACTTCCGGGTGGTTACTGCGGAAAAGCGGACCAGATGGCTGCGCGGCTATGTCAAGCCGGTCTGGGAGCCCGGGAGCAAACGGGTTGTCCGGCTGTACGGGGCTGCCCAGGATGTCAGCGAGCAGAAGCAGCTGGTCCGGTCCCTGGCCAAGGCCAAGGATGTGGCCGAGTCCGCCAACCGGGCCAAGACCGAGTTTCTGGCCAATATCAGCCATGAAGTGCGCACGCCCATGAACGGGATCATCGGCATGACCGAGCTGGCCCTGACGACCGGGCTTACTGCGGAACAGGCCGAATACCTCCGAAATATTCAGACGTCGTCCTATTCCCTGCTGACCATTCTCAACGACCTGCTCGACTTTTCCCACCTCGAGGCCAACAAGCTCACCCTCCGATCCGGCCCCCTTGATGTGTGCAACATCGTGGAGTCCCTCCTGCAGACCTACACCCATCTGGCCGAAGAGCACGGCATCGGGCTGCGCTGCGAGCTGGCCAAGAATCTCCCCGAGGTGCTTATCGGGGATTCCATTCGTCTGCGCCAGGTGCTTTCCGGTCTGGTGGACAACGCGATCAAATTTTCTTCGGGCGGGGAAGTGGCTGTCTGGGTGCGGACCGAATCGTGCCGGTCCTCCCTGGATGGAAGCAAAAGCGGGGTTCGGCAGGTCAAACTTCTGTTTGAAGTCGAGGACCAGGGCATCGGCATTGCCGCTGAGGATCAGGAACGGATTTTCGACCTGTTTTCCCAGGTGGACGGGAGCTACTCGCGCATCAAGGGCGGCACCGGGCTCGGGCTGGCCCTGGCCAGGCAGGTCGTGGAACTCATGGGCGGCGAGATCTGGATGGAGAGCGAGCCCGGCCGGGGGTCGAAGTTCTTTTTCACCGCCCTGTTCGAGGAGCCGACCGAGAATTCTGTTTTTTCCCACGGCCTGGTGGGCAAGGAGGCCCTGGGGGAACGCAAGCTCAAAATTCTGCTGGCCGAGGACAACAAGGTCAACCAGCTTCTGGTCACCAAACTGCTCAAAGACGACGGACATGTGATCATCGCGGTCAAAAACGGCCAGGAGGCCGTGGATATGATCGAGCAGGACGACTTCGACTGCATTCTGATGGATATTCAGATGCCGGTCATGGACGGTCTGGAAGCCACCCGGCGGATCAGGTTCGGGAACGGATGCACGCCGCGGCCGGAC
>JAWLGC010000192.1:0-2985 GCA_041685265.1 Desulfomicrobiaceae bacterium
TTCTCTCACCTCCCCTGGATTCCAGCGTTCGCTGGAATGACAGCTTTGACCAGGGACGTTGCTAAAAATGTCATCCCTGCGAACGCAGGGATCCAGGGGAGGTAGAAGCGTTGAAGGAGGCGAAAGGGATGAAGGTCAAAACAAAGTAGGAATGGTATAATCTACCTGCCCCTTTTTTTTTCTGAAGGTTTTTGCTTGTCTTGTAGGCTCGGGCGCACGCGGTGGCGCCCCTTGTGTGATGTTGGCTCGGTGGTGATTACGGATGGCTGGTGGTGCGTTCCTTCTGTTATGAGGTTGTCTTGTCTCTCCTTGTCATCACCAGGATATCTCCATAGGATCCGTCCCGGCTGATGGATACACGACAACTGTCATGAACGAGGGATTTTGATGAAAGCGAAACAGGCCGCGGCTTTTTACCGCGGAAAAGAACGATACAACTGTGCCCAGGCCGTGCTCAGGACGTTCCAGGAGGAAGCCGGGGTGCCCGACTCCGTCATCAAGGCGGCGAGAAGGTGGGGAAGTGGTCGTGTCGAGGGCGGCATGTGCGGAGCCCTGTATGCTGTCCGGGCATTGATCGATGATCCTGAACTGCTTGCAAAGGTGGATCGGGAGTTTGCTCTTGTGGCGGGGTCGACCCTGTGCCGGCAGATCAGGGGCATGAGCCGGGTCACCTGCCGGGAGTGTGTCTCTCTGGCGGCCGGGCTGACGGCTCCGCATATGGGTGGGGTGGATCGGGATGACCTGGTTGCCGGGATGGATCTTTCCGGCCGGGAAGATGCCATGCGGGAATTTCGAAACCGGGCGGTCTGCCGGGTGTTGTAACGCAACCGGTTCCAGCAGAATTTAATCACTTTTCTTCAAAACCACCACACACACTTCCCCCCGGCAGTTGAGCCGAACCGGCACCCCTGAAACTCCCACCCCGGAACTGGTATAGCCCTCCATGCCCTTATATTCCCACCTGCCTGCCGCGAACTGTCGCGGGGCACGGCAGTGGGTGAAGATGGGACCGCTTCCGGGCAGGCAGACCTGACCGCCGTGGGTGTGCCCGGTCAGGTACAGGGCAGCGCCGTGCTCCCGGGCTTCACGATATACTTCCGGAGAGTGCCCCAGAAAGATGGTCCAGGCTCCCTCCGGAATATCCTCGAAGGCCATGTCCGGGTCATGGGCCTTAAAGGAATGCGGGTCGTCGACGCCGGCGATCCAGATTTCGTCCTCAGCCCTGACTACGCTCATGCTGTCGTTGACCAGTGGGACCACGCCGAGCTTCATAAAGGTCTCCACCACCTCCACGCAATCATGGTTTCCTAAAATGGCGGCGATGCCGTCTTTTGCTTTTATGTACGGCACGATCTGTTCCATTCGCTCTCTGGCTCCGTTGAAGCTGCCGTAGGAGGCCATGCGGTAGTCGCCGCCCAGCAGGCAGAGGTCCGCCTCGATGGAGGGCAGCAGACCGCACAGCCGTTCTGTCAGGCCGTTCAGTCCGTCCAGATGCAGATCGCTCATGAACAGGATGCGGTAGCCGTCAAAGGAGGCGGGCAGGTTCGGGCAGACAATGGGGATCTCGCGGACTGCAAAGGCCAGGGCGTTGGCTCTGCCTCTGGGATAGAGCCCTGAGAGCTTGAATACAGCCTGGATGATGACGTGGTAGTAGATGGCCTCCTGGAAGTTGAACAAAGAGGTCCAGAAGGGGGAGCGGACCGCACAGGAGGTGTACCCCCGGTAGAGGGACCTGGACGGCATGGGGCCCGGATGGTTCGGAAGGGGGGGCGGGATGTGCAGGATCTTCTTGTACATGATCGACCCGTGCCAGGCTCCCACGCAGAACAGGACCAGAAGCACTGCCAGGGAAAGCAGCCCCAGGTTGAGGTAAGTCCCAAGGAAAAGCAGCGGCAGGCCGCCTTCGATGACCTGATCCATTCCGGGCACGTCCGTGCCGCTGGGCAGAAACCGTCTCCGTTTGATGAAACTGGAGAGCAGGTCGCCGCCCATGGTCAGCCCCCCGGCCGTTATCCCCACTCCCACAGGCAACCCCATAGCCATCCCCCCGACTCCTCCGAAGAGAACCGCAACCACTACTCCCCGAATGGTCTTGTGCGGTCCGAATACGGGATTTCCGTCTTTCAGCCGTCTTCCAAGGTCCAAAGGCATATCCCAGCGCCCCTTCAGTATGAAGGCGGCCACCACCGGCGCAAAATTGATGCCCCACAGAAGGAGCAGGAGTTGAAGATACGGCATATTTGTTGCGGGGTAAGGGTTATGAAAAAGAGGGGCGTTCAACGCTCTGATTTTTTATCATAATCAGGGACGTAAGGTATCTGAAGGGGGGGCAACCCGCAGAAATGTGATCCTCTCTCTCCATCTCATAGCAGAAACAGGGACAGGCGCATAATGCTGGCATAACCCAAATTTTCATGCTACGGAACCGCTATCCGTTTTTTTTAGGCACGGAGGTTCTCTGCATGGCTCGTCTTCCCCGTCTTCTGATCACTGATGCTCCCACGGTCTATCATGTTATCTCACGAACTGCCCTTGATGGGTTGCCGTTTGATGCCGTGGACAAGGATGATTTCGTCTCCAGGCTTAGGAATCTTGCTCTGGTCTATTTTACTGAGATTCTGGGATATTGCGTGATGGACAACCATTTCCATGTCCTGCTGCGTATGTTTCCGGCCGGGCATGTGTCGAAAGAGGAACTGCGTCGACGGTTCCGGGTGAGGTATGGGGAAAAGCGTGTTTTTCCGGTCGGAAAGAGCGAGGACCTGCGGAAAAAATGGTCGTCGCTGTCGGAGTTTTCCAAGGAGCTCAAGGAGTCGTTCTCCAAAGCCTACAACAAGCGCAATGACCGGCGTGGCTACCTGTGGGGCGACCGGTACAAAAGCCTGATCGTGGAGGACGGCGACGCCCTGCTCAACTGTCTGGCCTACATCGACCTGAATCCGGTTCGGGCCGGAATCGTGATCAGGCCTGAAGAGTATCGGTGGT
>JAWLGC010000073.1:0-12331 GCA_041685265.1 Desulfomicrobiaceae bacterium
AGGGAAAGCTTGCGAAGTTCCTCCTCATTGCGTTTTCGGTCGTTGATGTCCTCAATGACGGAGATGAAGTACTCGACATCTCCCTCTTCGGTCCGGACCACCGAGGTGGTCAGATGCCCCCACCAGGGGGTGTTGTCCGCAGTCTTGTAGAGTTTTTCCGCGGAAAGGAAGTTTATTTCTCCGGACAGAAGCTTTTCAAAACGGCCGGATGTGTTGGTGAGATCGGTTTCCCATGTGGTCTGGGCCACGGTCATAGTTTCCAGTACTTCCCTTGAATATCCCCACATGCGACACAGGGTGGCGTTGACCTGCAGATACCGTCCGTCCACTCCAACGTGGCAGATACCCACGGCAGCCTGTTCGAAGGTGGCGGTGAGTCGGCGTTCGTTTTTCTTGGTTTCCGTCAGATCCCTTAGAATGCCGGTGAACAGGATCACGTCGTCAAGGATGATTTTGTTGACGGCCAGGCTCAGTGGAAAAACGGTTCCGTCCTTTCGTTTCCCGGTAACCTCTCTGGTCATGCTCAGGATGGCGGACTGTTTTGTTTTCAGGTGGTTTCGCAGGTACCGGTTATGCTCCCGGGCGATGCTTTCCGGCATGAGCATGGAGATGTTATGGCCGATCATTTCCCGGGGCTCATATCCGAAAATTGTCGATGCCCCGTTGTTGAAGGTCTGAATGGTTCCCGTCGTATCGATGGTCACAATACCGTCCACGGTATTGTTCAGGATGGCCTCCAGCTTGGCCCGACTGGCCGACAGATCAGCATTGCTGGCCGACAATGCGGCAGTTCTTTCGGCGACCTGATGTTCGAGGTTGCGATACAGGTCCTGCAGTGCCGAGGCCATGATGTTGAACCGGGAGTTGAGCACTGCGATTTCGTCATTTCCGAATACAGTATTCGACCGTGCCCCGAAGTCACCCCGGGAGAATTGTTCCACGATTCGGCTTATTTGTGCAAGACGCTGGGTGATGTTGCGCCCCAGAGCCCAGGCCAGAACGCCGGCTATGAAGGCGATGGTGCATAGTGGGATGATGACGGCCTGGATGGCCTCAAAAACGTGGTTGTACCAATGTGAAGACGGAACCGCGTGGGTCAGGGTCAGAAACCGTGACCGGTCCGGCCAGAGGTGGGCTTGCACCGAAATGGTGCGGTAGTCCTCGCCCCCGGACACGATAGTCGTTGCTTGGCCGGAACGTATCTCTTGAAATTGTAGCGCATAATCTGTGGAAAGGTTTTCTCCCGTATCGAGATCTGCAGGACCTCCCCATCGTTTTTCAACGTTTGGATGAAAAAGGTAGTAACCGTCCTGATCCGTGATCATCCAGAATCCCTGTCCTTCCTGGAGCAAAGAGCGATCAGTGGCCGATTGCAGCAGTTTCTGAGCATAGAAATTCAGAATAAGTACTCCCAGGAATTCTCCTGAGTCATCATGAATGGGTGCCGCGATGCGCAGCATCGGTTTCAGGGGGTGCTCGATCCGTCCATGTTCCCGATTCAGGTCAATGGGAGAAACATATATCTCTCCCGGAGCAAGGCTACGGGTTTTCAGGAAGTAGTACCGTTTGCTTTTATCCTGGAGGGCTCTGAGAGGAACGATTTCAGCCCTGCCGTCTTTGAGGTTCGCCCGGGCAACCTCCCACCCCCTGACATTGAGAATGCGGATCTGGTCATACACTGTTCTGGTTTCGAGAAAGTCGACGAAAAGCCGGTTCAAGATGGAGTGGGCCGGGGAGACCGAGGAAGTGTGGTCCGTAAGGGCCGTGACCGCCTGTTGCAGGGACTCGAGCCCGGCCAGCAGTTCGAGGTCCTGCTCCGCGGTATGAACGACATATTCCAGGGAGTTTTCGACGGTTTTCAGAGCGGCATGTTCTTTTTGTGCAATATCCCTGATGTAATGATCGTTGAAAAAGTCGATGGCCAGGATTGCTCCGCCCAGAGTGGCAGGGAGCAGGGTGATGAGCACCATCAGGGCGAGTTTGTTGCGAATGGACCAGAATGTGTGCGGCAAGGCAATCTCCTTAACTCGAAAAACTCCCGATGGAACATGTCCAGGGCAGAAAAGGGAAGTCTGATATTCGGGTTCGATGACATTTTGCTTGAGTTTTCAGTGGATTTCGGTTCCCATACCTTGTAACTGAAGTTACGCACCGCGGCCCGAATTCCCCCTTCGCGTTTCTTCGCGTCCTTCGCGGTAAGATTCTTTTACCGCGAAGGACGCGAAGAGCGCGAAGGAAGAGGGGTATGGGGCGTACAGATCTCGCGACTCCCATTGCTTTTGGGAAATTGAGGAGTGCGTAACTCCAGCTTTTAATGTAAAAAAACATATTCTGGTGATGAAATAATGCCTCCAGCGCCCTTTCTTTTCGAGAAATCTGAGACAACAGGAGATATGTCAATGGAACGCACCATGGAAGAACCCGGACGATATTCTCTGGCCGAGGAGATCGCCAACAGCGTCACCCATGGGGTCGGGGCGCTTCTGGCCGTGGCCGGGCTGGCTGTTCTGACGGCCTTTGCCTCTCTGTACGGAGACGGCTGGCATGTGGTTTCCTGCTCGGTGTTCGGGGCGACCCTGATTCTGCAGTATGTCACCTCCACCCTGTACCACAGCATTCCCCTTCCCCGGGCCAAGTCCGTGTTGCGCGTCCTGGATCACAACGCAATCTTTCTGCTCATTGCCGGGACCTACACCCCGTTTACCCTGATTTCCCTGCGTGGACCATGGGGATGGAGCCTGTTCGGGGTGATCTGGGGGCTGGCTGTTCTGGGAGTTTTGCTGAGAACCGTTCTGCCGAGGCGGAAGAACCGGCTGGCCACTATGATCTATCTGGCCATGGGGTGGGCCGTGGTCGTGGCTGTGAAACCGATGATTCAGTTTGTTCCCGTCGGAGGACTCTTGTTGCTGCTGGCCGGCGGCCTGGCCTATACGCTGGGGGCCGTGTTCTATCTTTGGGAAAAGCTGCCCTTTAATCATGCCGTCTGGCATCTGTTCGTTCTGGCCGGGAGTGCGTTTCACTTTTTTGCGGTGCTGCTGTATGTGATTCCGGTGCGATGAAATATTGAAGGCCAGAGGTATTTGGTCTTTCTTAACGTCACTGCTCCTCGATCAGGCAGGTTCCGTTGGTCATCTCCATGAGGGCTGTTTCAAAATCAACCCGCAGTTCCCTGGGCATGCGGATTGTAAAAACCGCATCCGCCCCGAAATTTTCCGCCAGTACTTCCACCTCATGCTCCGACAGCATGCGTTTGAACAATGTCACGGCCCCGTACTCGATGACCACCTCGAGTGTTACGGGGTCGATCTTTTCCCGGGTCGGTAACGTTTCCAGCCCGAGAGAGACCATACCCGAGTAGGCCCGGACCAATCCTCCCGTTCCCAGTTTGATCCCTCCGAAATATCTGGTGACCACTACCGCGATTTCACCGATGCCGGAGTGCAGCAGTACGTTGAGCATCGGTTTTCCGGCAGTCCCGTGTGGTTCCCCGTCGTCGCTCATGCCCACAAAGGCCGAGTCGTTGGCCGGGCCGGCCTGGAAGGCCCAGCAGTTGTGGGTGGCATCGGGAAATTCGGTTTTGATCTCAAAAATGAATGCTTTGGCCTGCTCCACATTCTCGACATGGGCCAGCGTGGTGATGAACCGACTGCGCTTGACGGCATCTTCGATGCGATGACGGGCGGCCGGAATGTTGTAGCGGGGTGTCAAGGGGCTACCGGGGTAGTGGTTGAGGGGATCAGGGCCTGACGCAGTTCCTCCTCCAGGGAAGAATGGGGACAGACCATGTGCAGCGGGCCTTCCAGTTCACCGCGTTCGGCAAACTGTTTCAGTTTGGACTGGACCAGCGGGGAGACATTCTGCCCCTTGGCGACCAGAAGGATGTTGTCGGATGTACTCACGTCTTCTCCAAAGAGCATTCCGGGCGCAAGTTGATGTATTTCCAGTACTCGTTCCCGGTATTGTCCTTCACACCCCACCACCCGTTCCAGGCCGGTCATGACTGCCGGATCGTATTTGTGGAGATTGTTCTGCAGTTCCTGCAGTGCCTCCTGTGGCGAGTTTCCTCTGCGACAAAGGGCGTCCAGATCAAGGGCGGCCTTAAGCACCCGGGCCCCGAAGGGAATGTCGGTTTCCGTGGGACCACTTTCAGGCGGACCGCTGCCGTTAAATCCTCTGTCCTGATACCGAATGATTTCGGCCACACCGGCCAGGCGGGGAATTTTCTCGACCAGTTCGGCCGCAACGGTCCGGTGGGCGTCAAAGGCCGCGGCATCTTCCGCGTTTAGCTGCTCCCGGCCGTGCCTGGCCAGCAGTTCCGAAGGCAGGGTGATACAGCCGATCCGGGAAAGCATGGCCGCGGTCTCCACTTCCCAGGAGTAGGTCCCGGTCACGAAGACGTTGATGGCCGTGGCATACTGGATGATTCGGGACATGGTACCGAATTCATCAGGACGGGCCATGGCCAGCAGTTCATTGAACAACTGCAGGCACTGGCGCAGTGTCTGCTCCAGGAGCTCTTTTTCGGCCATGACCAGGCGGTACTGATCGAGCCCGGCCTCCAGGGCAGTAATCAGGTTCTCTGTGGGACACGGCTTGGTCAGAAATCGGAAAATGTACCCACTGTTGACGGCGTCCATGGCGGATTCCAGATCCGCGTGTCCGGTAAGCAGAATGCGAACCGAGTCCGGACTCATCTGCCTGGACCTGGTTAGGAAGCGGACCCCGTCCATGAGCGGCATCTTCAGGTCCGAGACGATGACCGGGAACGGCCCTTCATACTGGATCTGCTTCAGACCCTCAATGGGGGTGGTTGCGACGTGGACCTGGAACCTGCCTCGAAGCTGCCTTCTGAAGCCGTCCAGGACTCTTCTTTCGTCATCCACGAAAAGGATTTTTTCTTTCATGTGCTGGTTGCGATCTGAAAATTTTTTTGCCCTGGACTGAACCTGAATACACAACGGCTTAAAATCGGCCCGGGTCAGGATGAATATTCGGCCCGGGACTCCGGTTCCGGTTCCGGAACCGGGACCTTAGCCTTGTCCAGGGGAAGGCAAATGATGAAGATGGTCCCCTCGTCTTTTCGGGATTCAAAGGAAATACTCCCCCCGTGCTTGTCTTCGATGATGGTGTACGTGAGGGCCAGGCCCTGGCCTGTTCCTTTGCCCACTTCCTTGGTGGTGAAAAAGGGGTGAAAAATCTTGTCCCGGTTTTCCTTCGGGATGCCGCATCCGGTATCCTGGATCCGGATTTCGGCGGCCCCGTTTCGAATTGCGGTCTCGATACGGATGATGCCCCGTTCCGGGCTGTCGCCGAAACGTTGTGCCACGGCGTGGGCCGCGTTGACGATGATGTTCAGCAGGGCCTGGCCCAGGTCGGCCGGAAAACAGGGGATATGCGAAAGATCCGGAGCGTACTCCCGGATGACATCGGCGTGGTACTTGATTTCGTTCTGGGCCACGGTGAGCGTGTTTTCCAGAATTTCGTTGATATCTGCTTCGGTTTTTGTGTTCGAGCCGGGATGGGAAAATTTTTTGGTTGCCTGAACGATTCTGGTGATCTTGTCCACCCCCTCGAGAGACTGGCAGACCGCCTGGGGGATTTCCGTGCGGAGAAATTCGTAGTCCATATCGTCTTTGCGTCCGGCCAGTTCTTCGGTCGGGAAAGCAGGAATGGAGGACCCTGCCGTATCGCAGAACTCCAAAAGGCTCAGTATGTCCTTGAATGCGTCCTGCAGAAAACGGATGTTATCACCGATGTATTGGGACGGTGTGTTGATTTCATGAGCGATTCCCGCAGCCAGTTGGCCTACGGATTCCATTTTCTGGGCATGCAGCAACTGCAGTTCCAGATCCTTGCGCACGGTTACGTCTCGAATCAGACAGTGGACTGCTTCTCCATCCAGAAAGGTGATTTTGCTCATGGTGATTTCAACGGCCACCAGGGCTTCTTTGCGTGTGACAAGGGCGGTCTCACAAAAGTGGCGGCCGTGCGTGAAGGCCCGGCTCAGTCCGGAGCGAAGCTCGGTCCGTTTCGGCCCCTCGATTTGTGCAACAGTGAGGGAGCGCAGCTCATCCTGTTGATACCCGAGCATGCTTGCGGCAACCAGGTTCACATCCAGAAAGCCTCCTTCCGTTTCACAGATGATGACCGCATCGCCCGCATTTTCGAAGATTTTCCGGTACCGCTCTTCGGACTGACGCAAGCCCTCCCGGGCTTCGAAGTTTTTCAGGCTCATGGCGATGGCTACGGCGAGCTGCATGGGTTCCACCGGTTTGAAGACATACGCTCCCGGTGAGGTTTTAAGAGCCCGCTCAAAAGTCTTCTGATCCTGGGCCCCGGTGGTGAACACCACGGGTACCGGACGCACCGTCTGAAGAGCCTCGGCGGCCTCGATGCCGTCCATTTCCCCTTCCAGCAGAATGTCCATGACCACGAGATCGGGAGGCACGTTCTTGGCGCTTGCAATGGCCGCAGTGCTGGTGGCGACCACGTCCGTGACGGCGTAGCCGAGCTGCCCGAGACTGTGGTGGAGCTGCATGGCCACGACGGTTTCGTCTTCAACGATCAGGATTTTTTTTCGGTCCATATTTGCTCGCCCCTTACTTCCCCGGTTCGGAAAATCGTCCTGACTCGGTATTGTGTCGGTTTTTTCCCGGCCGTGTCACCCCTTGTCTGCATGTATACATGATATGAATTTAATCCACAGGGGAAGAAATGGCAATGTTCTTCATCCCTGAGATCTGAAGAGCAGTCTCCTGCCCAAAAATGGTGCTTCCCCGGGAGGACATATGTTGTACGCAATGGTGTTTGCTGCATTGCTGGGGTGCCTGTCCCCGCTCGGAGTGACCGAGTTTCGCAGGGACTATGAACTGCGCATCGAAAACATGACCGGACACACGGTTGTGGGGTGGGAGAAGCGGGTTCATGGTGTTGCGGGCTGGCGTCAGTTGCGCTTGCGTATCGAACCCGGCGAGGAGATACGTGTCGTGCTCGGATTTACGGTCGGACCTCCACCCTCGGGGGCCGTGGAGCAGATTTATGTCAGGGAGTCCGGAAAATCTCTGGGAGCTCTGGCCCTTCTCCATCTTCGCACATTTAATTATCCGGCATTTATCATCGATGAGTTGTATGCAAGGAGCAGGGGGCAGGTGGCCCTTGCTGCCGGCGAAAATGGGGAGATTCTGGTCCGGATCGGACAAAAAGGGGCTCACGTCCTGTGTTCGCGTATGTGCCGGGAGTCCGACCTCTGGTATTTTTTCTGATTCGGCGCAGGAGATTCAGGTGTGCTCGGATTCTTTGTAACAACCGGGTATGGACAGAGTTTCTGCATCGGCATAAGGATCTCCCGTTTTTCAGCGTTTCAAATTGTGGGCCGAACACTATTGATCAGCAATCGAGGCATCGCAAGAGGTACAATGAGTAATGCCTCGTAAAGCGATGGCGGTCCGGGCAGGGCTCCGGTCAGAGGCGTGGAGGCGGGAAGAGTTCGTTCGGCCGTATACGGAAAAAGGTGAAGCATCCAAATGGAAAATCTGGAGAAAAAATTCGGGTTCTGGACCGCGACCGCTATGGTCGTGGGCATCGTGATCGGGTCGGGGGTGTTTTTCAAAGCGGACGATGTACTCAAGGCCGCCGGAGGCAGCCTGACCATCGCCCTGATCGCCTGGCTGATAGGAGGGACGATCATGGTGGTGACGGCATACGTGTTTTCCACGATCGCCACCCGTATCGAACGGGTCAACGGTGTGGTTGACTATTTCGAGGAGGCCTACGGGCGGACAGCCGGATACATGGTGGCCTGGTTCATGACCTTTATCTATTATCCGACCCTGGTGGCGGTACTGGCCTGGGTGTCGGCCAATTACACGGTGGGCCTTCTCGGGCTCGGGCAGGGTGTATGGGTGATCTCGGCCATGTATCTGACCGGTTTTTTTCTGCTGAATTACTACTCCCCGGTACTGGCCGGAAAATGGCAGGTCACGTCCACGGTCATCAAGCTCATTCCCCTGGCGCTGGTGGCAGTAGTGGGCGGTTTTGCCGGAATGGTCAGCGGGCAGACCGTGGAGAACTTTACGCATGCCGCACAAACGGTTTCGAGCGGTGGAGGGCTGGCCGTGGCCACCCTGTCCACGGCCTTTGCCTATGAGGGGTGGATCATCGCCACTTCCATCAACGCCGAACTCAAGGATGCCAGAAAAACCCTGCCCAGGGCGCTTGTGGCGGGGACCATCGCCGTGGTGGTTATCTACATGCTCTACTATATCGGGATCTCCGGTGTTCTGAGCAATGATCAGGTTCTGGCCCAGGGGGATGCGGCTCCGGTCCGGGTCATTTCCCTGATTTTCAGCCGGCTGGGCGGAACCGTGCTCACCGTCTTTGTTATTATCTCCTGTCTTGGAACCCTGAACGGTCTGATCATGGGATCGGCCAGAGGGATGTATTCCATCGCTTCCAGGAATCTGGGCCCCAGGTCCGACTTCTTTCGCGAAGTCAACCCAAGAACCAACAGTACCATCCATTCGGCCATGATCGGATATATCCTTTCCTGCATGTGGCTGGTTGTCTGGTACGGGAATTTCGAAGGCTGGTGGGGGGCGTTCATGGACATCTCCGAGCTGCCCATCGCTTTTTTGTACGTGATTTACATTTCCATCTATATCTGGGTCATGCGAACCTTCACGGATCTTGGGGGATTCAGCCGTTTCGGCTGCCCCGTCATGGCCGGGGCAGGGTCGCTGTACATCATCTGGGGAGCGATCCAGAAGGACATGTTCGTCTACTTTCTGGTTATTTCGCTCATTATTCTCGGAGCCGGGTTCAAGCTGATGCACAGCGGGAAACGGTAGAGGCTCGAACATGGAGCAAGAAAAGGCCTGCCGGAAAGCGATCTGCCGGCAGGCCTTTTTTTATATGTTGCTCCGTATCCCGGTGCCTTTTGGGAGCGACCGGCATTGAACGACCTGGCCGAGGTCAGAATAATACCATTCCCATTTTGTTCTGATCCGCCCAGCCTTCAAGGTAGAAGCGGCTTCCAGCCGCTTTTCTTCGGTCAGAATTTGGTGAAAATGGTATAAGGTGAACATGGGAGTACATAACGTCATTGGTGGTCATTCTTTTTCAGACAGGCTGTCCAGCACCTCCAGGAGTTTCGTTATGGAGAAGGGCTTGATCAGGTGGGCGGTCATGCCTTTTTGCAGGAATCGTTCCCGGTCTTCCTTCATGGCGTAGGCGGTCAGGGCGATGACCGGGGTTTCCCTGTGATTTCTGTATTCAGGGGCCGTTCGGATACGGTTTACGGCTTCGAGGCCGTCCATGACCGGCATCTGGATGTCCATGAGGATGAGGTCGAAGGTGTTGGATCTGAGAAGATCCAGCGCCTGTCTCCCGTTTTCGGCTGTCATCACCGATGCGGCTTCACGGGACAAAAGGGTCGAGGCGGCGAACCGGTTCACCTGGTCGTCCTCCACAAGAAGGACCCGCATTCGACCAAGGGGGACCTCTGCGGTGGTTGTCACCATATCGGACGATGTGATTTTCTGCGGGGCATTCCCAAAGGGGATGGTAATGTAGAAGGTGGAGCCTTCACCCTCGGTGCTTTCCACAGTCAGGGTGCCGTTCATGAGCCGGGTCAGGGTTTTGACGATGGACAGCCCCAGTCCGGCTCCCTGGTGGTTGCGGGAGTACCGGTCATCGCCCTGGACAAAGGCGTCGAACAGGGTGGCCAGGCGGTGTTCGGGAATGCCGGCCCCGGTGTCCTGCACCGAAAGCAGAATGTTGGTTTTGTCTTTGCGAGAGTGGGCCAGGAGGTCACACCCCAAAAGGATGGAGCCGCCACTGTCCGTAAATTTCAGGGCGTTGCCCACAAGGTTATTGAGAATCTGCTGCAGTCGGTGCCCGTCGCCCACAAGTGTCTCCGGGATCCCATCTCCGATCCTGTGGGTCAGGGTCAGCCCGAGTTGTTCGGCTGCAGGCAGAAACATCTGACACGTGGCCTCCAGCAGAGAGGCCGGGCTGACGGTGTTCTCCCGAAGTTCGAGGGTGCCGGCCTCCACCTTGGAGAGGTCAAGAATGTCCCCCAGCAGTCCGGTCAGCCGTTCGCAGGCGGAGCGGGTCATGTCTACATAGGAGCGCTGATCCGGGGTCAGGGATGTCTCCCGGAAGAGTTCCAGCATACTGCTGATACCGCTCAGGGGCGTCCTGATTTCATGGCTCATGTTGGCCAGAAAGCGGGATTTGGCCCGGCTTGCATTTTCAGCTTCTTCCTTTGCCTGACGCAGAGCCTGGTTGGCCGCGTGGATTTCGGACATGTCCACGTCGATGCAGAACATCTCCCTGTTCCCGTCCCGGTCCATCTGCATGACATGAGAGGAAAAGACCGGAACCCTGGATCCGTTGCGGTGCTGCAGGAGGAGTTCGGCGGCAGGAATCGGGGTGCCGTGCCTGAGCCAGGCCGTGATGTCCCGGATCACCTTCTGCCGCATTTCTGTCGGGATGAGCAGATCTTCGAGCCTCCGTCCCATGGCCTCCTCCCGGGTGTATCCGTACAACTGCTCGCTGCTCCTGTTCCAGAAGGTCACCCGCCGGTCTTCATCGTACCCTTGAATGGCCACCCGCTTGACCTGGTCGAGCAGGGTGCGAAATCGTTTTTCACTGGCCGCCAGGAACGCTTCCGCCTGCTTGCGTTCGGTGATGTCGGTGTGAGCGCCGGCGATACGGAACGGGTGCCCGGCATCGTCGCGCAGGCAGGTGCCCCGGCCTAGAACCCATCGGTAGGAACCGTCCTTGTGCCGAATGCGGTATTCCACGGAAAAATGGGAGTCGCTTGAGGAGACAAATGCGTTGTTGGCCTCCATGACCCTGTCGTAGTCGTCGGGGTGGATCCGGGATTTCCACTCCTCGATGCGGTTGGGCAGCTCCTGGTCCAGGTATCCGATGATCTCCTTCCAGCGGGGGGAATAATAGACCCGGTCCGAGGTCCGTTCCCAGTCCCAGAGTCCGTCATTGGCTCCCCGCATGGCCAAATCGTACCGCTCCATGCTCTTGTGCAGATCGGCTTCGGCCTGTTTACGGGCTGAAATATCAAAAAATTCCGATATGATATGTGTAATACATCCTGAACTGTTCGTGAGTACGGATTTGCGGATGATGACCTGTCGCAGTCCAAAGCGGGTGAGAAATCCTGCTTCATACTCCATGACTTCATTGTCCTGGAGCAGGCGCCGGTCCATGGATTCATAGGCCTGTGCGTCTTTGGGCGCTACGAAATCCGAGCAGAGTCTGCCGATGATTTCGGATTTGTCATATCCGAGGAAAGCGGCGAAGGCTGTGTTGCATCCGGTGTATCGGCCCTGAACATCCTTGAATACGATGGGGGTCGCCAGGAGATCCAGAATGGTGTCGCAGGACTGTTCCCTGCATGTCGAGTGAGCGGGACATTTCGTCAGATGCGTGTCCCGGATGCTGTGCGCTGCTGATTCGTGAAGTTTCCGGGTGGAAGTCATCGATCCCCCCTGCAGGGTGGTGTGCTGAAATTGTTGCGTTTTCTGTTTCGGAAGTTTTTGAAGTGAATGGCAATTGCGTAGCAGAGATTGATGTGGAATGGAATATGAAAATATTTCCTGTTTTGAGCCCTTCCCCTGGGTGAAGGGCCGGGGCGTCGGATGGCACGTTTTTCTGTCCTTCTGCCGGTTGCGGAACGGGCAGTTTGCTTGTAATGGGCCGCATACCGACGCGCAGGTTTTAGCGGACATGATGGAGAGTGTCCTTGTGCGGGCCTGGGTGAGAATCTGAACCGAGACTTTTTGCTGCGGATTTTGAAAATGGTCGGTTTTTTTAAATGAACAATATGAAATCGAGAAAGTCGGGTTATGGAAAAAAATGAGTCGCTCAGGAGCGTGATGGCCTGGAGTGTGCACTTCTTTACGGCAAGCGGGATCTGCGTTCTTTTTCTGGCCTTGATCGCAGCAGTGGAGATGAATATCGCTAAATCGTTTCTGTACCTGTGCACGGCAACCGTTATCGATGCTGTTGACGGGACTCTGTCCCGGGTCGCGAATGTCACAACGTACGGGAACAAAATCGATGGGGGGCTGCTCGACAATATTATCGACTACGCCGGCTTTGTACTCATCCCCGCCTTTATCGTGTATCAGCTGGAGATGATTCCCGGGTTCTGGGGCCTGGTGGCGTGTTTCGTTATTCTCCTTTCCTCCTGTTATCAGTTCTGCCAGGTGGATGCTAAAACCGAAGACCATTATTTCAGGGGGTTTCCCTCCTACTGGAATATCGTGGTTCTGTATCTTTTTCTGTATCAGACCGGGCCGGTGTTCAA
>JAWLGC010000193.1:0-2963 GCA_041685265.1 Desulfomicrobiaceae bacterium
TCCTCATCGCGGACCGTGATGCCCACGTCGCCGTTGTAGACATTCAGGGTGTAGTCGTTGCGGGCGATCATGACCGGGCGGCCGGGGTACCAGCGTCCCTGGGGGCGGAGCACCTTTTTTCGTCTGAGCAGCTCTTCCACCACCCTGTTCAGCTCTTCCACACCGCGGTCTCCCTTGCGCACCGCCGTAAGGATACGAATCTTTCCAAAAGAATCGTGCATGGCCATGGGGTCCGATCCATTCAGACACCTGGCCAGTTCCTCCCCGGCCACCCGCGCAAGAACAGCCCCCAGCCCTTTTCCCGGCTCAGGTTCCACCCAGGTCAAATCCGGACCGGGAGTCGATAACACGTCCAGGGCACCCCTGGCATCTCCCAGGCGAACCCGGTCGCTCAGTCTGCGGATGGAGCTGTCGGCTGAAAACCGGTAGGTCTTCTGGAGCTGCACCACCCGGTCGGCCATTTCCGGCAGGTCTTTCTGCACGGGGAGTTCCCTGTATCCACCCGAAGCCGCATATCCGGCAACAAACGAGGAGGAAAACCGGGTCAGATCGCCGGAACCGCAGATATCGGCCATGACAGATCCGGCCTCTACCGAAGCGAGCTGATCCTTGTCGCCAAGAAGGATGATGCGGGCATGGGGGGGGACAGCCCGGATCAGCTTGGCCATAAGGGGGAGATCGACCATGGAGACCTCATCCACGATAACCAGGTCCGCATCAAGGGGAGTGTCCTGGTCAGCCCGGAAATAAGGAGAACCCGAGACCACGCCAAGAAGGCGGTGGATGGTGGTCGCTTCCATGTCCATGCCCTCAGCCACATGATCGGGGAGCTTGAGGCGGGTTACGGCCGAGCGCAGGGATTCGGTAAGCCGGGCAGCAGCTTTGCCCGTGGGGGCGGCCGGGCGGACCTTGATGGGGTCGGACCCGGCCAGCTCCAGAAGCACGGCCAGAATCTTGGCCACGGTGGTGGTCTTGCCGGTGCCGGGACCGCCGGAGATGATGCAGAACCGGCCGGTAAGAGAGGCAAAGGCAGCCACACGCTGCCAGTCGGGTTCAGAAGTTTCGGGCTCGAAATACCGGGCAAGAGCGGTTTGCACGGTCCGGGGATCGTGAGGATCTTCGAGTTCCAAAGACCTGCTTTTCAGCTCGGAAATAAGTTCCTGCTCGTATTCGTAGTACCGACGCAGGTAGAGCCTGCTGGAGTCAAGAACCAGGGGGGTGGTTGAAGAGCCGGGGCCGATGACGGAGGCAGCGGCAAGGTCGGCGAGCCATTCCTGCAGATCGGGGCAGAGAAGAGTCTCCTCAAGCTTGTCGTTGATGGGTTTTCCGGCCTGGTCTTTGAGATCAAGACAGATATGACCGAGACCGGTCTGACGGCTGACCAGGGCTGTGGAGATGGCCACGGAAAGCTGGTGTTCGGGGCAGCGGGAGGAGAGGTACCCGGCCAACTGGAGATCAAGGGGGGAGAAGAGGTTCTGGGCGCGGAGTTGGGGGATGGCGGGTCCTTTGGCGAACATTGGGGCTCCTGTATCGTGATTCTGGTCAGAAAAAATGAAGGGATGGGGACGAGAAAAGAGGCTGACTGTAACAAATTCCCCGCCTGAGTTCAGGGCAGTATTGCAATTTTTGTCGTAGAGGCAAGGCATGCCTTGTCTCTACACAATTACGGCAACCATCTCGAATGTAATCACTGAAGATACGCAGTCCTCTCTGAATTGTGTCCTTGAGTGCAACGCCTGTATTTTCCAGCAGTCATTCCCGTGAAAACGGGAATCTCAGACTTGTGAGCAATGCCGGACGTTGCTACCGGTGCAGAGATTCCCGCGTTCGCGGGAATGACAGGCTCTTACGCAGTCCGATCATAGCTATTCAGCCAATCAGAAATTGCCCGCAATAAGGTCCCCCCTTCGAGGGGGGCAGGGGGGTGTCCGGCAATGTCTGCCGGAAAAGTCCCTGCATTGAAAGGTTGAGCACCAATATTATCCTGTCATGGCCGCGCAGTCCGAGAACACACCCCCCTACCCCCCTCAAGGGGGGACTTCCTTGCTGATATTGCAGAATCAGCTGAATGATTTCCTGCGGTGCGTACCTTCAGTTATTCAGCCCAAACACTCCTTCGACTACCCCTCCGGCTCCTTAAGGAGCCGCTCTTCCAGGGCTCGCACAAATTCCTCCGACGGCCTGTCCCGATACACGCCGCTTCCCGGCTCCCCTTCAGGGTCCAACCCACGCAAAAAGGGGTACAGCACACCGCCGAAATGTTCCTCGTACTCGTACTCCGGCATTCGTCCGGCCAGGTAGCGATCCAATCCCAGGCAGTACAGGTGGTACTGTAAAAGGTACCAGTGTTCGGTCATGGCCCTGGTCAACCGGTCTCCCCGGTACCAGCTTGCGTCCGGGCCGAGATAGTTGGATTTCCAATCCACCAGATAATAGCGTCCCTCATGGCGACAGATCATATCCATGAACCCGGTCAGGAACCCCTCTTTGGGGGAGAAGGTCAGCCGGTCCATCTGCTCGGGCCAGAACTCGGGGAGATCCATGGCAAACTCCCGGTACACCCGGGCCAGATCACCGGGGCCGGTCCGGGCCAGGGGCAGGGTGAACTGCATTTCACACAGTTTGGAGTCCGGTGTGATCTGCCCGAACCGGAATCCGAACCCGGTCTCGGTTTGGCGCAACCGGACAAGCATATCCACCAGGCAGCCGGTCCATTCGGGATCGAACCCGTTTTTTTTCAACGTGTTTTCTGCCAGAAAACCGTCCGCCCCGGGATCATCCAGAACAAAATCCGTATGCTCCAGCAGTTCATGAAGCATGGTCCCCGGCCCCTTGCCCCGGGGAAAGGCGAACAGCGTCCCCTCTTCCGGTTCTTCGGCCGCCACAGGAAGCTCCTGCTCATCGAATCCGGGACGGGCCGAACCCGCGGTCCGGGTCAATCCGGAAAAGCTGGTCATGCCGTG
>JAWLGC010000074.1:0-12248 GCA_041685265.1 Desulfomicrobiaceae bacterium
TTGGCCGGACAGCTCGGGCAGTTCCGGCATGTGAGCTTCCAGCCCTGCCCTGCCCAGGATCTGTGCGTCTACGGGAAGCAGGTTGCCGATGCCCCTGGTACACCCTTCCATACACAGGTTGGGGCAGAGGTATCCGCAGACCGTGGCCGGGAAGGGGGTATATTCGAGGGAGAGGTCGACGGCTTCGGTGAGCCTGCCTTCCCGGATCAGCTTCCACCGCTGCTGGACCGGAATGCCCGTAGGACAGCTTGCCTGGCAGGGCGGTGTGTATTTGCAGTTTTCCCAGACCGGAACGTTCCGGCGCAGGTCGCCGGTAACGATGAGGGGGATGGGGGAGCGGTCCACTGCGGTCAGGTCGCCGACCAGGCCGCCCAGGCCAAGTTCCCGGTTCCAGACCTGGGAACGGAATTCCTGCATGGACCGTCTTTTTCTGGCGACCTTTTCCATGGGTGACTTGGCCTCGATCAATCGCCATTCGGATCGGTTGGCCAGGGTCTGGTAGAGCTCCGGGCGGCCGATCCTGTCCACGAAAGTCTTGAGCCCGGCGCTCAGCCAGGCCCACTTCGTGTCGTCGATGTCCACCAGTTTGGCGTCGGCTTCACTGAAGGATTCCTGGTTGCCGCGAAAATAGATGGCTCCACTGACCATGCCCACACATGGGCGGTAGCTGAGCACGTTTTTCCTGTCCAGGGAGTGCAGCCCGCAGATCACCGCGGTCCCTCCGGCCATGAATTCGGCAAAATAGTCGCCCACGCAGTCCAGCACCCAGAGTTCGGGCGGCTCAAAGCGTGGGTTCTGCTTGGTCATGGTCATGCCGCGGGCCCCGATGGATCCGGCCACCATGACCCTGCCCTGGGCCATGGCGTTGCAGGTCCCGTTGGAGGCGTTGCCCCTGATGATGATTTCGGCCCCGGCATTGAGCCAGGCCACGTCATCCGAGGCCGAGCCGTGCAGGTCGATGAATGTTCCGGGAAAGCCCATGGAACCGAGACGCTGTCCGGCGGAGCCGGTCACGGTGACCCTGATGGGGCTTTCCTTGGATTTCCAGAGCCGGCCGCCGATGCCGTGCTGTCCCAGGGCCTCGATGTTCAGGTCCGAGGCTCCCTCGGCCACGGCCCGCTGGATGCGCTCCTCCAGGATACGCGACTCCAGACGTATATCGTTTTCCTTTCCGGAAATATGAATGGTCATGTGTGATTCTCCCTGTCCTTAAACGACATACTTGATCTGCAGCCTGTCGGCGGCATGACGGTCCGCAATGCCCAAAGCGTCGGACATGCCGATGGGCAGAGACGTGGACCGGCCAAGGGGGGCTACGATCTTCCTGAGCTCCCCATCGAAGGCCAGATACATGTCCACCAGCCGCTGGGCCACTTTTTCCGGGTCCAACCTGCGGTAGACGCGGGGGTCCTGGGAGGTGATGCCCTTGGGACATGCGCCGATGTTGCATACGTTGCAGCGTCCGGTTTCTGATCCCAGACACCCGGCTGCGGCCTGCATGGCGTATTTTCCGACCTGCACGGCTGATGCGCCGAGCATGTACAGCGCCGCGGCGTTGGCGGCCAGGTTGCCGTTCTTGCCGATGCCGCCCCCGGCAATGATGGGGATCTCGTTCTGTTTCCCCAGCTTGGCCAGGGTCAGGTACGCGTCGCGGACATTGGAGGCGATGGGGTGCCCCATGTGGTCCATGGAGACGTTGTAGGCCGCACCTGTTCCTCCGTCCTCGCCGTCGATGGCCAGGCCGCCCGCGTACGGATTGCGGGTCAGGTTGTTCAGGACCGCAAGGGACGAGGAGCTGGCCGAGATCTTGGGATAGACCGGAACCCTGAATCCCCAGGCCATGGACATGGACTGGATCATCTTGGCCACGGCCTCTTCGATGGAGTACTTGGTCTGATGTGTAGGCGGGCTCGGCAGGCTGACACCGGCGGGAACGCCGCGGATCGCCGCGATGAGCTCGTTGACCTTGTGCCACATGAGCAGGCCCCCGTCGCCGGGTTTGGCGCCCTGACCATATTTGATCTCCACGGCACAGGGATCTTCCTTCATCTCGGGAATGGCGTGGATGATCTCGTCCCACCCGAAATAGCCGCTGGCAACCTGCAGAATAACGTACTTCAGGAAGCGTGACCGGAGCAGTCTTGGCGGGCACCCGCCCTCTCCGGTACACATGCGCACCGGCATGCCGAGTTCCTCGTTCAGGTAGGCCACCCCCATCTGGAGTCCTTCCCACATGTTCGGGGACA
The DNA here is from genome assembly GCA_041685265.1 of Desulfomicrobiaceae bacterium. Classification (GTDB taxonomy): domain Bacteria; phylum Desulfobacterota; class Desulfovibrionia; order Desulfovibrionales; family Desulfomicrobiaceae; genus JAWLGC01. The sequence goes on from JAWLGC010000074.1 coordinate 2,247, forward strand.
GGGCGCCGAAGGACATGCCGCCGATAAGCAGGGGATAGATCTCCCGCACTGGCGGGATCCAGTCGGAGTGCTCGAAGGCCTGCAGCCCGGTTTCCGCCGGCATGACCCGGCCCACCAGGGTCCGCATGTCGAATTCATGCCGTCCCGCGTCCAGGGCCGGATCGGTGAGCATGGAGATACGCAGGAATTTGATCTGATCCAGCAGGCTGCCGGTATCGTTGCGTCGTCCTCCCCGGGTTTTGGGCTGTCCGGCCTGAGTGATGTGATATTTCAGTTTTTCCGGCTCATCGGAGTGCATGGGGATGATGGCATCGTTGGGGCAGACCATCGAGCACATAGCGCACCCGATGCAGGCCGACCCCGGAGCGGTTTTCTGCCGGATGCCGTAAAAAATCGAGTATTCGTTTTCAGGCTTACGGGCCAGGCCGATGGGTGTCTTGATGGTGCGTTTTCGGAATACTCCCAGCTCAATGGCGTTCACCGGGCAGACCGAAGTGCATTGTCCGCATAAAGTGCATTTGGACTTGTTCCACTGGATCTGCCAGGGCAGGTCCTTGATGCTCAGGCTCGAGGGGGCAACGGGTCTGTTTGCCGGCATATGGTAACCTCCTGGCGTTCTGGTCCGACGATGGCGGTGTCAAGGTGCATGGGTTCGAAATCCTTTGTAATGTCCCGGTCGGGGATGGCCGCGTCCAGACCGCAGACTTCTGAGGAAAAGGCGAAGATACCGGGTTTGCCTCCGACCACCCCGGGGCGGAGTTTTTTGCTGTCCTGGGCCATAAACAGGGACTTGTCCGGCAGGCAGCCGATGACGCAGTTGGGGCCGTCAATGATCAGCCTGCGGCAGATCTGCTTCAGATGGCGCAGGAACTTTTCATCCGGATGTCCCGTAAGGTCGCACTCTTTGAGTGGGGTGATGATGTGTTTGTAGGCCTCGACGGGCAGACCGAGTCGGCGCAGGGTGAAATGCAGGATATGCGCAAAAACCTCGGAATCGGACTGATACCCCTCGTATCCGGGAATGTTCTGGGCTTCCAGAAATTCGCGAATAGGGACGAATGCGGTGTTTTCGCCGTTGGTCATGGTGCACAGCCCCTCAATGAAGAAGGGGTGGCATGCGTACAGGTTGATCCCGTAGTTGGTATTCTGGCGACCCTGGGCCATGATAACCCGGGCGTGCAGTTCTTTACGGTCCAGGTTCAGGTATCGGCCGATGGTCAGGGGGTCGCCGATTTCTTTGATCATGATGGTGTCCGGCCAGAAGCTGAACACGGTCATGTCTCCCTTCTCAAGGCCCATTTGCTTGAGTTCCAGGCGGATATTGATCATGCCCTGCTCGCGTTCGATCTGGGTGTAGTTTTCCCAGTGGGCAGGCAGTTCGTAGGCTCTGGCCAGGTAGGTGTGCCGTTTGGGAGTGCCCGGAGGCGGGGTCTTGGATACCCGCACGGACATCTTGTATTTGGTCATGAAGCCGGCATCCATCATATACTGATCGACCCGGCGCAGACCCGATTCCGTGAATATGCCGGACAGGATGGGGCAGTCTTTGATTTCTTCGAAAGGTCCGCTCAATCCACTCAGGTAGAGCCCGACGCCGGAACCGTCATGGCCTTCGCGCATGACGTCCAGGGCCTGGATCGCCTTCATGGGAGAGACGGGATCCTTGCTTGTGAGCGCAAATAAACGACACATACAGGCCACTCTCCATTCATTTGAGATGATACCGTGAAACCGCTCGGAGCTTTTTGCCCCCGAAAGGCTGAAATTGTCCCTCGCCTCGAGCGTACACGAAGCCAAAGGCCTTTGCCACGGAGCTCCAGAAACAACGACGGGCAGGGCTCCGGAAGGTATGTGGCGAGGCCGGGCGAAAGAATATTGTTGAAGGGGTTTCAATTGTCAACGAAAGATTTTTTTGTGTAAAAATTGACAAAATTGGTGAGTGAAAACAGGTTTTTCTACAAAAAAGTATATTTTATTGCGAGAAATACCCAAGGGGTGCGACCGAAAGGTGAGGACTTGCTCTGTAGATTGAATTGGGGCATTATCAACTGTTCCAAACGAAATGCTAAAATAGCGGATCCACTGCACCGGAGGTGGTATGCCTGAGACGGCATAGAGGAAGAGAGGATGTGAAAAGATTGAAACGCAACGGGCCAACGGCGTATGCCGTGTTGTCCATAGTCACCTCCCTGCTGACTATGGGGCTCAAATTCAGTGCCTATGTTCTGACGGATTCAGTCTCCATTCTGTCGGATGCCGCCGAGGGAGGGATCAATCTGCTTGCCGGTATCATCGCTTTGTCCGCACTGCGGGTGGCCATGCTTCCGGCGGACGAGCACCATGCCTTCGGCCACGGCAAGGCCGAGTATCTTTCCAGCGGTGCCGAAGGATTGCTGATCGTTCTTGCTGCAGCGGGGATTATCTTCGCCTCGGTGCAGCGATTTCTGCATCCCCTGCAACTCAGCAATATCGGACTCGGGTTGGGGCTCGCTCTTGTCGCTTCAGTGCTCAACTTCGTCACCGCCAGGATCATGCTGCGCGGGGCCGAGCACTTCGACAGCATCACCCTGGAGGCCGATGCCAGACATCTGTTGACCGATGTCTGGACCTCTGTCGGGCTCGTACTGGGCCTTGGGGTACTGCTCCTCGTTCCTCCCCGGTGGCATATTCTGGATCCGGTCATTGCCGTGGTTATGGCCTCCAATATTCTTCATTCCGGATACACCCTGATCAGACGGTCCCTGCAGGGGCTCATGGATCACGCCCTGCCCGACGAGGAAGTCCGGGAGATTGCCGGAATCATCGAGGGGACCGGGGGCCCCGGGGTTGGGTTCCACGACCTGCGAACCAGAAAATCCGGAGCCTGTCGGCATATCGATTTCCATCTGCTTTTCGAGGGTGAGATCTCCTTGCGGGATGCGCACGAGATGAGTACGAAGGTTGAACAGGCATTGCTGCTTCGGTTCCCGTCCTCGCATATTTCCGTGCACCTGGAACCTCGGGACGGAGGCGGCCGTCCCCGCGGCAGGCAGGTGTGTTTGAAAGTTTAACATCGGGACAGGTATGAAAGTTTGTATTGCTGACGACGATAAATTCAATCGGGTGGCATTGAAAAAAATGCTTTCCAATTGGGGATTTGATGTCGTTACGGCCGGCAATGGGGCTGAAGCCTGGGAGATCATGCAGGATGACGAGTCTCCGCGACTGGTCATTTTGGACTGGGTTATGCCTGAAATCGACGGGGTGGAGGTCTGCCGCCGGATCCGTCAGAAATTTCAATCCGACAATGACTACCGGTTCATCATTCTGCTTACGGCCCAGGGTTCCAAGGCTGATATTGTCGAAGGTCTCACCGCCGGAGCTGATGATTATGTGACCAAACCCTTTGACCCGCATGAACTGCAGATGCGGATCAGAGCCGGTAAACGGATCATCGAGCTGCAGGAGAAACTGCGCTTCAACGCCATGCACGATCCCCTGACCGGCATTCTCAACCGCGGGGCGGTGCTGGAGCGGTTGTACAGCGAGCTGGCTCGTTCCCGACGGGAAAATCAGCCCATGACCCTGGCCATGCTTGACCTGGACCATTTCAAGGTCGTCAACGACACGCACGGTCATCTGGCCGGTGACGAGGTTCTGCGGGAGACCACGCGGCGGATCAAGAACATTGTTCGTGATTATGATATCGTCGGTCGATACGGGGGCGAAGAGTTTCTCATCGTCATTCCCGGGGCGGACAGGGAAAGCGCACTCACTGTTTATGAACGCATTCGGGAAGGGATCGGGGCCCGACCCATGGATACCACGGTGGCTTCTCTTGTTGTGACCGCAAGCATGGGCGTGGCCGAATACGACGGAATCATGTCGGACCAGGAGCTTATTCAGCTGGCTGACGACGCCTTGTACCGGGCCAAGGATCAGGGGCGGAACCGGGTGGTTTGCGCCGCGCAGGACTGAGGTCGGAACTCCTGACAGAACTTTTCCGCAACACGATAAGGAACCAATGCTCAATCTCATTTTTCAGCTCCCGGTATATGCACGTTCTGTGGCCCGTATTGCCGTCGCTGCCACGCGCCGGTCCAAACGAACCTTTGTCCGGTGTGACGAGGGCATAGATCCGTCCATGCGGGAGAATGTTCTCACGTGGCAGAAAAAACAGCTGCACTCCATGACCTTTGAGAATGTCGGTCCGGCAAAGAGCAGCGAAGGTAAGATCGATCTCGCCAGGATGCGGCGGATCCATCGCAGCTCCCTGCAGGCTGTTCGTCATGATCTCGACGGAATGTGGCAGGTTTCCACGGATACTCTCGAGAAAGGGCGGGGAATCAGTCTTGATCAATCTATTGTGATCATGCACAGGCTTCGCGATGCGGGCTTTCCGGACGACAGTATCGGCGTGGTTTCCGTGCAGATGGGTTCCAGGCGTCATTCCTTTGCCGTGGTCCATGATCGGGAGGATGATTTCTGGATGCTGGACAACGGTTACTTCAGCAATATTCCGGTCCGGGCCTCGACATATCTGGCGAAAAAGAGCGACATCGTTTATCTGATCGGGTTCAACTTTTTCGACACCTGGACCTATTGACCCGAGAATGCATTTTTTCTTTAAAGGCGACTCAGTTGAGTCGCCTTTTTTTTGAGGGGCAGAGTTCGGGGCAAGGGAGGGAGAAGCGAAAAGCTCAGGGCCAAAAAGATGATTACAAAAAGGAAATTGTTTGCTAGGCAAGTACCTTTTGAACATTTCGGCATTGCGTGAGCAGGGTGTGGGGCTTCATATGAGCAAGAGGCATCGTTTGAGCAGAAAACGTAATAATGGAAGCCGGTTCAGGGGTGGTCGCAGATTGTACTGTTCCTCGACCAGCAGGAGACGGGTGATTTACGATAGTTCGGCCGGCTTTTTTTCGAAGAGTGCGTATTCCCGTTGTTTTACCGGAGCAGGGGGGGAAGACGAGACCCTTTCCTGCCTCATAAGGCTGCTTGGAAATGCCCCTATCGGCCTGTTGCTTTCACGGGGCGGTCGGGTTCTGTATGCGAACACCATGCTGGAACAGTTGACCGGGTACCCTCAGGAGAGGATCAGAAAAGAGGGGTACCGCTTTATGGTCCACCCAAAGGATCGCTGCCTGCTCCGGGAGACCGGCCAGAACCCGCAGCAGGGAAGGAGCGAACAGTTTATCCGTGACATTCGCCTTGTGCACAGCACGGGGACACCGTTTTGGATCCGGCTGAGGCGTTCCTTTCTGAGTTGGAAGGGAGAGGATGTCCTGCTCGAGATCATCACCGATATTTCGTCGTTCAGAAAAACGGAAAGTGAATTGAAACGGAGCCGGGCCCGCCTGCAGGATGCCCAGCGGCTGGCTTCGATGGGCAACTGGGAATACAAGGAGGAGGAGCCCTTTCATATTTCAGAGTCTCTTTTTGACATGTTTCATTGTCCGAAGGAGGAGCGCAGGGCAGGGTTCCGGGCGTTGTGGAAGCGGGTGCACCCGGAAGACAAGAAAGAGTTGCGTTCCACTTTTACTCCGGCAGTGACGACCAGCCGGTTCTTTGATCACGAATTTCGCTACCTGCCGGAGCCGGGAGTGGTGCGGTACGCCCATGCTATCGGAGTGACCCGACCCGCCGGGAATGATGGGAGGTTTCACTCTTATGGAACTCTGCAGGATGTCACCGAATTCAGATGGCTGGCCGAACAGGCCCTGCAGGCCAAGGAGCGGGCTGAGCGGGCCAGTCGGAGCAAAACAGCGTTTCTGGCCCGGATGAGCCATGAGGTGCGTACGCCTCTCAATGCGATTATGGGTATGCTGTTTATGCTTGAGGAGTCCGGCCTGAATGGGGACCAGGCCGGATTTGTCCGAGGCGCACACCAGGCTGCCGACGGCCTGCTCGGAGTACTCAATCAGGTTCTGGATCTGGCCGGGATCGAGTCCGGGAACGTCTCCCTGGACCGGGAGCGATTTTCCATCGGGGAGCTGCTGCAGGCCGTATCCGACGGATTTGCAGGCCAGGCCCGGAGCAAAGGAATCCGTCTGACGCATGACCTCGATCATGAACTGCCCGTTCATATTGTCACGGACAAGGGCAGACTGCGTCAGATTCTGTTCAATCTGGTGGCCAATGCCATCAAGTTCACCGACAGGGGAGCGGTCTCCATCCAGGCCAGCCGAGCCGGGGCGGGCCGGGCGCCGGGAACGCTCCGGCTGCTGCTGTCGGTTTCAGATACCGGAAGCGGAATTTCCTGGGAAGATCAGGACCAGGTCTTTAACTCCTTTTCCCGGGGAACGAGCTCCGTTGCCAGAGGAGTTCCCGGGACCGGACTCGGTCTGGCCATTGTTCGGGAACTGGCCGACCTTTTCGGCGGTCACCTGTCTCTGGAGAGTGCTCCCGGGGAAGGGACAACGGTCCATTTCTGCTGTTCGGTTCAGGAGGGAGAAGAGGGTGTTGCTCTTGCCGGTACCGAAAAGAGTTCGGGTCCGGGGGAGCCGGAGCAGGAGATGTCGGAACTGCGGGTCCTGGTGGCCGAGGACCATCCCCTGAATCAGGTGTATGCAATCATGCTTCTGGAAAAAATGGGGCACCGTGCCGAGGGGGTCGGCACGGGCCGGGAAGTTCTCGAGTCCCTGGCCGAAAAGGGGTGGGACCTGATTCTTATGGATGTGGAGATGCCGGATATGGACGGGCTTGAGGCCTGCCGGCGGATCAGGGCCGGGACCGTACTGGGCTGCCCGCCGGATATCCCCATCGTGGCGTTGACCGGCCATACAATGGCGGAGGATGTGTTTCGTTTTCGGGAGGCCGGCATGAGTGCCCATCTGCCCAAGCCTCTTTGTGGGGACGGACTCCAACAGGTCATCCGCTCTCTCTTAAATGGGGCATGAGCTGTTTCGGGTTCGGGCCTGTCCCGGTGTCGGGTTGTATTGCAGAAAAGGACGGGTCGCCGTCCTTTTTTTGTCTCCTTCCCCCGGATTGCCTTCCGGAAAAGGTTCCAGTATCAGAACACTTTTTGGGATGAAGACGAACCATACAAGGAGATCTCATGTTTGAAGCCCTGGAATGTCTTCCGCTTCAGGAGCACCGGTCCCGTATTGCGGCCTGTCTGAACGACCTTGCCCGGCTGGCTCCGCAGTGCTCCGGGATGCTGGTTTTTTCCCGGATGAACATCTACTATCTGACCGGTACCTGGGCCGGGGGGGCGCTCTGGGTTCCGCAAAAAGGACGCCCCCTGCTGTTGTGTCGCAAGGGCATGGAGCGGGCTGCCCTGGAGTCTCCCATGCAGGACATCATTCCCTTTCGGTCCGCATCCGAGATTCCCTCTCTGGCCCGGGATCACGGGGCCGGACTGGGCAAAGCCATCGGCGTGGAGATGGCCGGGCTGCCATGGGGTATGGGACGCAAGCTGGAGCGCGCTCTGGAAGAAACCGAGCTGGTTGCGGCCGACCATGTCCTGGCTCGGATTCGTTCTGTCAAGAGCGAGTGGGAGCTGTCCAAGATGCGTCTGGTCGGGGCCCGGCATCACGAATGCCTGACCGAAATTCTTCCGGAACGGATTCATCCCGGCATGACCGAGCGGGAGATCGCGATCAAGGTCTGGGAGGTCTTTTTTTCCCGGGGGCATCAGGGGATACTCCGGATGCAGGCCCCTGGAGAGGAGGCTTTTCTCGGCCATGTATCGGCCGGGGACAGCGGGATTTATCCCAGCGTGTTCAACGGCCCCCTGGGGTTGCGCGGTCAGCACCCGGCCATGGTCCAGATGGGTTCGGCCGGCAAGGTCTGGCAGGAGAATGAGGTGCTCATGCTGGACTGCGGGTTCTGTGTGGAAGGGTACCATACGGACAAGACCCAGGCCTACTGGTCCTCCTCGGCCGAGGTCCCTGCCGTGGCCCGGGATGCCCAGAACCTGTGTCTGGAAATCCAGGCCGGACTGGCAGACTCCCTAAGGCCCGGCGTCCTTCCCTCGGAGTTGTACGCCGCGGGGGTGCAGATGGCGGAAAAAGCCGGATTCGCCGCCGGGTTTATGGGGCTTGGCTCCAACCAGGTCCGCTTTATCGGGCATGGTATCGGTCTGGCCGTGGATGAGTCCCCTGTCATTGCTGCCAGGTACGACGACCCGTTCGAGGTCGGAATGGTCATGGCCCTGGAGCCCAAGATCGGTATCCCGGGAATCGGCATGGTCGGGACTGAGAACACGTTTGAGGTGACGGAAAGCGGCGGACGGTCATTGACCGGAGATAATTTCGAGCCGGTGTTCGTCTGAGAGACATGATATCGAAAGGAGGGATTGCGGGATGAAACTTCTAAGGGATCTGCCTTTTCTGGTGCTGGCACTGGTGATGCTGGCCGTGCCTGCCAGGGCGGCCGGTCAGTGGAAGATTCTGACCGAGGAAAATCCGCCTTTCAACGGCGTTCGGGATGGGAAACCGTACGGTTTCGCCGTTGATGTTGTCCGTGAAATTCTGGATCGCCTGGGGAGGTCCGAATCCGTGGAGGTCCTGCCGTGGGCCAGGGCATACCATCTTCTTGAAACCGAACCGGATGTTTTTCTCTTCAGTACCATGCGTACCCGGCAGCGGGAAGATCTGTTTCACTGGATCGGTCCTCTGCAGGTAGTGGAATGGGGGCTGTATGCTCGCAAAGACAATCCTGAGAGAGTCCGCTCTCTTGAAGCGGCCCGGTCGGTCGGACGGATCGGAGCGACCCGTAAAACGGCCGAGGCGCAATATCTCCGATCGCTGCAGTTTGAAAATATAGAGATTTCCAACTCCTTTGAGGCCAATCTGCGCAAGCTTCTGGCCGGTCGGGTCGACCTCTGGCTCCATTTTGAGCCGGGGCTTTCGGAGTTGTTTGAAAAAGTGGGGGCCGCAGCGGACAGCGTCCGCCGGGAAGTGTTGATAGGGAGGCGCTATCTGTATATTGCGGCCTCCGATAAAACTTCTGCAACGACAGTGAACCGGTGGCGGGGAGCGTTTCAGGATATGATCGAGGACGGAACGTTCGAGAAACTTCGCTCCATGTGGTTTGGTCCCGTGCCGCAACTCTCCCTGCGGTTGCTGACTGAGGATGCCCCTCCTTCCAGTTATATGCTCGGCGATGAGGTGTCCGGATATTCCGTGACCGTGGTCCGGGAAATTCTCCGACGGCTTCAGGTCGGGGCGGAGATTGAGATGTCGTCCTGGAGTCGGGGATATCACCGGATAAAAAGCAGTGCGCAGCCCATGGCCCTGTTTGCCATGTCTCGTATTCCGCAGCGCGAGGAGCTTTTCAAATGGGTCGGTCCCTTGTATTTTCAGAACTGGGCTTTTTATGCCCGGCAGGACTCAGACCTGGAGATCAGCTCTCTGGATGAAGCCGCTGCAGTGCCGCGTATCGGAACATACAGGGAGGACGCCAAGGAGTTGTATCTTCGGACACACGGTTTTTCGAACCTGGTGCAGTCCAAAGATAACGTCGCGGCCGTTCGACGGCTCGTGGCCGGGCAGTTGGACTTGTGGGTCGCTTCGGACTTCAAGGTTCCCTGCATTGTCGCGCAGGCCGGGATTGATCCGCAAGACCTTAAACAGGTTCTGAATTTCAAGTCCGTGGGCGATTTTATCGGATTTTCCCGGGCCACACCGGACAGTGTCATTCGGGCCTGGCAGGACGTTTTTGATGACATGCGCCAGGATGGGACACTTGATTTTCTGCTGCAGCGGAATCGGTTCGGAACGTTTTGTGACCATTGAACAATAGACCGGAAAACAACAATGTCGGGGGGGGCGCTCCTGATCAACCGAACCGTCAACCAAGAAAAACAGTGAAATCAACGTCTTCTATTTCCAGAAACCTGGCTCTCAGTCTGGCCCTGATCGTGGCTCTGCTCGAGATGGTCATTTTTTTCGGGTACTACGGCTGGCAGTCCTCATCCCGTAAACAGATCCTGATTGCTGAGGGACAGGCCTATACCGTCTACCTCGCAGACGTACTGGCCGTGCCGGTCTGGAATTTCGATCGCGAGCAGGTTTCCAA
>JAWLGC010000075.1:0-12126 GCA_041685265.1 Desulfomicrobiaceae bacterium
CTGAATGAAGAACAGCAGCAATACGCAGCAGTCATTCAGTCCAGCGCCGGCAGCCTGATGCATCTCGTCAACGGCATCCTGGACTTCTCAAAAATCGAAGCCAACAAGCTGGAATTGGAGGCCGTCGACTTCGACCTTCGAGCCATGCTTGACGAATTCGTCGTCTCCATGGCCGCCCAGGCCGGAGAAAAAAAGCTGCACCTTTTCTGCGCAGCAGATCCGCAGGTCCCTTCCTCCCTGCAGGGAGATCCGGTCCGTCTGCGACAGGTCCTGGACAACCTGACCGTCAACGCCATCAAGTTCACACATTTTGGAGAGGTATCCATCCGGATCTCGGTCGTGGAAAAACAGGAGCAGAATATTTTCCTGCGCTTTTCTGTCCGTGATACGGGCATCGGCATCCCCGAAGACAAACTCAGTCGTCTCTTTGACAAATTCTCCCAGGTCCACTCGAACACTGCGCTTCATTATGGAGGAACCGGGCTGGGGCTGGCCATATGCAAACAGCTGGCCCTGCTCATGGGAGGGGAGATAGGAGTACGCAGCACCGAAGGAGAGGGATCCGAATTCTGGTTCACGGCCCGGTTCAAGGAGCGCCCCGCCATGCCCTCCGAACCTGAAACATCCTGTGCATGCGCTTTGACCGATACGTTTGCCGGATACCAGGGGCGCATCCTCATCGCCGATGACGTGCACTCGAACCAGATGGTCGCCACAGGAATTCTCAACCAGATGGGGGTTTCCGCCGATGCAGTGGACACTGGAGCCGAGGCCCTGAAGGCGCTGGAGTCCGGGCGCTACGACCTTGTCCTTATGGACGTGCATATGCCGGAGATGAACGGCTTCGAGGCAGTCCGGGCAATCCGGGCTACCGACTCGGAGGTGCCCTGTCGTGATATCCCCGTCATCGCCGTAACCGCACACGCCCTGCCTGAATTTCGCGAAAAATGCCGGCTTGCAGGCATGAACGGCTATCTCTCCAAGCCGCTCTCTCCCCAGGCCCTGGCCGAGGTTCTCAAGACCTGGCTGCCGGAAACAGCACAGACTGCCGCATCCGCTTCACAGGCCGAACCGTCGAAGTCGCAGCCGGACACAGAGATCTGGAGCCGGGAGACCATGATGGAGGGGCTCATGGGGAATACCGGCCTTGCCCCCAAAGCAGTCAGCAGCTTTCTCACGGACACCCCGAATCGGATCGAGAAGATCAGACAGGCCGTGGCAACGAAAGATGCCGAAGAACTGCGATTTCATGCGCACACCCTCAAGGGGTCTTCAGCCATTCTTGGAGGGAGAACCCTGAGCCGTGTCGCGGCGAAACTTGAAATGGTGGCCAGGAGCGGTAATTTCTCCGAGGCCGAGCTGCTTCTGAATACTCTTGGCGCCGATTTTTCGCAGTTACGTGAAGCCATGCAAACCATTCTTTGACGCGATAGTAACTATTCAGGTCCTTTTTACAAAATTAAAAATTTCAAATTTAAGAAATTTTAGAAATTTGAGAAATTATAAGATGTTAGCGCCTGCTCTTTCAATTTCTGAAATTTCTTAAATTCTCAAATTTCTTAAATGTATCGTCCGGTATTCAAATTTTACTTTGAATTTCAGGCTCTTGAATCAGTAAAATTTTAACCTGAATAGTTACACGCGATATTCCGTCATATTCCCCTGACCCATCTTCCAATACGATCAAAGGCCGCATCGATGCTCGGCAGGTCCGCGCCGAATGAGATACGCAGGTGCCCTTCCCCGCCAGGCCCGTAGGAACCGCCCGGAATTATGATCACCTGGGCCTGGCGGATCATCTCCTCAGCCACCTCCCGGGAGGGCCGGTCTGAAAACCGGTACCGGGCCATCACATAAAATGCTCCCCCGGGCCGGACATAGTCGAAATATTCTTCCAGCTCATCCAGCCGGGCGCAGCACAGATCCCGCCTGCGCTCCAACTCCACCCGCATCTCCTCTGCCGCTTCGTCCGTGCCGTTTAGTGCCGCTAAAGCCGCCACCTGAGATACGGTGGGGGCACACACAGTAGTGGCGTCATGCACCTTCATGATCTCGTGCATAAGAGGGGCCTGAGCCGCAAGCCCGCCCACACGCCACCCGGTCAGTGCGTATTTTTTGGAAAAGGAGAAAATGGTCACCAGATGGCTTCGCATCCAGTTAAGGTCCATGGGGTGGACCATATCCGCTTCATTGAGCCCGTCGTACACCAAAGAGCTGTAGGTCATATCCGCGATGACCATGAAATTTTTCTCCCTGGCCAGTTCGCAGATGCCCCGCACTGTTTCATCTGAAAAAACAGCCCCGGTGGGATTGGAGGGGGAGCAGAGGATAACGGCCCTGGTTTTTTCCGTGACCGCGTCCCGAACCGCGTCCAGGTCGAGCTGCCACTGTTCATCCAGCGGCACATGCACCGGCACGCCCTGGGCCAACAACACCTGTTCGGTAAAAGAGGCGTATGCGGGCGACGGCAGTATGACCTCGTCTCCCTTATCCACCAGGGTCAGCAGGGTGATGTTCAGGGCCTCCATGGCCCCCACGGTGATGGCGATTTCAGTCCCGGGATCAAAGGACACACCTCGGCGGCGCTGAAAATCGTCTGCCACGGCCTGACGCAGTGCGGGCATACCGGGCTGGAGCGAATACACACCGGTTTCCGGACGGGCCAGACTCTCCCGGACAGCATCGAGAATATGATCAGGAGTGGAAAATGCCGGCACGCCCTGCCCCAGGGAAAGGCAGTTGCCGACTTGAGCGGCGATGACGGGCATTTCCTTGGTTGCAGAGGGGGAAATGGAGCGGACACGGGAACTTATGGGTGGGGTGAACATGGGAACCTCGCTAAGGCGTATTCAAAAAAACAGAACCCGGCTTCCGAAGGACAAACCTTTCAGAAGCCGGGTTGAAATCAGCTCAACAACCCGATCTGCCTAGTGGGCGCCGGGGTTGTACTTGTGGATCAGCTCGTCCCAGTAGGGATCGGCCATAAGCAGCTCAAGACCCTTGTTCAGAGTGGCCAGCAGCTCTTTGTCCTCCTTGCGGGTGGCGTAGCCAAAGGCTTCTGCAGGCATACCGAACATGCCGAGGATCTTCACGTCCTTTTTGGCAGCGGCGTCGGCTGCCGGAGCGTCATCCATGGCGGCGGCATTAATGCGGCCGTTGACCACATCCTGGACTGCCATGGGCGCGGAGTCATAGATGCGCAGCTTCACTTTCCAGCCTTTCTCTTCCATGTGGGCCTTGATCCACTCCCCTTCAGAAGTCCCGGCCTGGACGCCCAGAATCATGTCGGCACCGGTCATAACGTCGGCAGGAGAGTAGGTCGCATCCTTGGGGCCAACCAGGACCTGCTTCACTTCCCAGTACGGAATGGAGAAGTTGACCACCTGGGCCCGTTCTTCGGTGATGCTCATGCCTGAAGCGATGCAGTCGATTTTCTTGGCCAGCAGATTGGGAATGATGCCGTCCCAGTCCACAGGAACATGCTTGACGGTGAAGCCCATTTTCTTGGCGATCCAGTCCATGGCGTCCACGTCGAAACCGGCCGGGGTGCCGCTCTGATCAACGTAGGCAAAAGGGGGAAAGTTTGCGTCGATACCGTTGACGATCTCCTTGGCGGAGACAGAACCCACGGACAGGGCCAGACAGACCAGCCCGGTCAGTACCAGAGAAAACAGTTTGCGCATGAGAACCTCCGTAAAAAAGTGTGCTGAATTGTGACAATCGGAAAATTCCCTATCTTTTTTGATGACAACGCGCAAGAAATCATTGGGACCTGGTACGTATTCACCTCGGATAAAAAAAATAAGGGATTATAAGGATTGGAGACACCGAAACAAGAGGCCGCACCCGGAATCCCGGACACGGCCTCCTGCTTGTGGGACATGTCGGGCAGGGAAACATCGAGTATGTCGTTCTCCCCTGCCCGAGTCATTTTTATTACTGTTGAAGTTTATCAAACACCTTCGGCGGTTTGGTCGTATCTCCGCCGGTGTTGGGGTACTTGGGATACACATAGGCTTTTTCACCGGTTTCCAGCAGGTGGTCGGCCTCTTCCATAAACTCGTTGAACCTTGATTTGCACTCGTAAAATCCGTGCCACCAGGCGTAGTCCGGGGCCATCATCATGGCCCCCATGCGGGCCCGGCGGCCTTCGTGGTGCCACAACTCATAGAACTGCAGCTCCAGGTGCTCGTCAAAGAATTTGGTCTGATCCAGAAGACCCTTGGCATACAGTTCATCCAGAGTCTTCTTGGCCGGTTTGTAATAAACCTCGTTGTATTCTTCAACGGCCTTGTCAAACCCCTGGTAGTGGTCGTCGGTCCAGGAGTTGGAGTGACACTGGCGGCAGATGTTCTTCATCTTCTCCCGCTCCACCTTCCAGTCGGTGTCGGCCGGGAACGCGGCAAACTCCGAGGGTCGGACCGTAAGCGGGGCCTGGGTCTCCCAGGAGAGCCGTTCGGTAACGTCATGAGTGGTCAGGACCTTGCCGGAACCGGACATGTGGCAGCCCGCGCAGGTGGGGGCCCGGTAATCAACGCCAGCAGTCCAGGTACCGGGAGCGGCATCAAAGTTGTACTCATCCTGGTAGGCATTGTAGATGGTACCGTGCTTGGACTCCTCGAAAATCTCGATCTGGGGATGATCCGGGCCGAGATGGCACTGATCGCACGCCTCCGGACGCCTGGCCTCGGCCGTGGAGAACCGGTGCCGGGTATGACACGAGGTGCAGCTGCCAAGAGAGCCGTCCAGGTTGACCCGTCCCACACCCGCATTGGGCCAGGTGGTCGGATCGATCCTGCCCTTATCGTCGATCTCGATGACCGTACCGTGGCAGTTGTAGCACCCGATTTTTCGCTCATTGTCCGAGTTCATGCCCTTGTTCAGCCACGGATCGATCTTCCACATAATCTCAATGGTGTTGGCGTGCTTTGATTTGCTGTACTGGGTGGTCTCGTCGGGGTGGCACCGGGAACAGTCCTTGGGGGTAACGATGGAAGCCACCGGAGCGAAATATTTCTGTTCCCCGTACGGCATGTCCGGCCTGTTGTAGTACTGGGCATGTTCCTTGGCCTCGTCCCTGTCCCCGGGTTGAATCAGATGGCAGTCGAGGCAGGAGATGTTGGAATCGGCATGCTCGGATCTGGCCCAGTCCGCAAAAATACCGGGCGTGGTTGCCTTGTGACATTCGATACAGGCCACGGCTTGCGGGGACAGGGACCGCTCCACGCGAAATTCCTTTACTTTTGAAAAATTTGGGGCCTGAGCCTGCTCCTGGGCAGTCCCGGATCCGGCGCATAAAAGGGCCAGCAGCAGGGCCATGATCGGCCCTGAAATAATCGACCGTAGTTTCATGATCTTGTCCTCCTCGTTTCAAATGCAAAAATCAAAGTCGGCGATTCAATACTCCTCTTACTCCCTTACCCCCTCCTTTTTTCTTGTGTCTGAGTGCACTTAGAGATGATCTCCATACAGGGTACGCAGCCCCTTGGCCTGGTAGGGGACCGCCCGGGTCTGACTGTACTGATGGGCGGGCCGAGCCGTGTGCACCAGGTCGTAGTGGCAGTCCACGCACTTCTTCTCCAGTCCTGGACGGGCGTAGAGCACCGACCGATGGGCCAGCATGGCCCCACGCTTATCAGGCATAAACAAAACGTTTTCATGACAGCGCAGGCAGGTCTCGTTGTTCACCTCGGCATACATGTTTGCCCTGGCCTTTTGCACGTCGTAGTTCTCCGCCCCGTCCCGCAGATGCCCGATGACATCCTTGGTGCCGTGATAGGCCTTCATGACAAAAAAGTTGAACGTATCTTCCGGAGGGGGCAGATGGCAGTCCATACACGTGGCCCGCAACCCTTTGGGGTTGTTCACGTGGGACGACATCCGCCAGGCCTGGACCGCAGGTTGGATCTCATGACACGAGGCACAGAACTCCGGAGTAGAGGTGGCCACCATGAGCTTCATGGATCCAAAAAACAACGGCCCGGCCAGGACCACCCCCAGAAGAACGAGTCCGACGGACTTCACGAGCTTCCGCATAAGCTGTTCCTCCAGGTTACGGGTTGACGCGACCGGCTTCCAACATCAAAAACAGGCTGACCGACACACCTTGTCGGTACCCTTCGATGGAGTAAAATCTGTTATTACCGGAATAAAAATAAGTTATCAATCACTTTCAGGAATACTTTCATGACCAAAGCCACTAAATATCTGCCCGCATACAAACGGCGCCAGGCTACCGTCCAGGCCACACTGGAACTGGCTGCCAAGCATGCGCCGACCGAAATCACAACCGCAAAAATTGCCGCTCGCATGGGCATGTCCCAGGCAGCTGTCTTTCGTCACTTCAGCACCAAGAGTGCAGTCTGGGAGGAGGTCATGCGCTGGGTTGCCCGGGAACTGATGGAACAGGTCCAACAGGCTGCCGCACCCGGCCCCCCTGCTTTGAACGCCCTGGAAGCGGTATTTCTTGCTCATGTCGCCTTTGTCGCACAATACCCGGGAGTTCCACGCATCCTGTTTGCCGAATTGCAACAGGTCAGCCCGACACCAGTACGGGAGATCGTTTGGGAGCTGGTTCGAGACTACGGACTTCTGGTCGCCTCCCTTCTGGAACGTGGCAGACAGTCCGGAGAAATCGACTCCTCTATTTCCACGGAAACGGCATCCTCCATGTTTCTCGGTGCCGTTCAGGGACTGATCATCAAAGGTCTGTTGAGCTGTGACATGGACATCATGACCCGCAGCGCCCCCGCGACATACGCACTTTTCCGACGGTCCATTGAGTTGAAGCAGTAATCTCCGCAATGTCCAACGTACTCGTGGAAAAATTCGATATCAAACCCTTCGGTACGCTAGGCGAACATATTGCGGCCATGATGGCTGGAAAGGAGACCGGTCCTGCAGGAAAATGAAATAACTGAAGTTACGCAGCTCACCTTGACTGGTGTTCTTTAGCGCAACGCCTGTATTCTCCAGCTGTCATTCCCGTGAAGACGGGAATCTGAGACTTGTGGGCAATAAGGCCGAAGAGATACCGGATACCAGGAGAATGAAAACGCCCGGATGGTTCCCCTATTTACAAGTTCCCCGGAAAAAAGATAGGCAAAGAGTCCATTTCAATCTCCTTCCCCCGGCCTGATTATGAACGACACACATTCCCTGGAAAACAGACTCCTTGCCCTGGAACAGGAAAACGCACGCCTGAACAAAGCCCTGGAAGAACGCAACCAGTACTTTGAGCTGCTTTTCGAACGCGCCCCCATGGGATATCAATCCCTGGATGAAGAAGGGCGGTTTATCGAGGTGAACCAGGCATGGCTGAAGACCATGGGGTACGACCGTCACGAGGTCATCGGAAAATGGTTCGGTGCATTTCTGGACGAGGAGTACATGCAGCACTTCGGAGACAATTTTCCCTGCTTCAAGCAGCTCGGGGAAATCCACGGCGTGGAATTTCTGATGCGCAAAAAAAACGGGACCAGAATCCTGGTCGCCTTCGAGGGCAGAATCGGCACGAATCCGGACGGATCATTCAGGCAGACGCATTGTATTCTGAGTGATATCACTTCCAAACGGAAACGGCGAAAACTGCTCCTGCTGCAGAAGGAACTGGGGGAACAGCTTTCAGCTGCCGAGGATATGCAGACCGCCCTGACCGTCACCATAAATAAGGTCCATGAGATGGACGGAGTGGACTGCTGCGGCATCTACATGCGCAAAGAGGTGGCCGGAGAATTTTTTCTGGAACACTCCAAAGGACTATCCATGGAATTCTGCAGTGCAGCGAAGCGGTTCCCTTTCGACTCCCCTCAGGGCAGGTTCATCCTCCAGGGAGAGCCATACTTCGGGAAACACATGGACCTGCCTCTGACGGTCGACCATGCCCGACGCTCCGAGGAAATCAGATTTCTGGCCATCCTCCCCATTCCCTTTGAAGATCGGATTCTTTCCTGCCTGCATGCAGGATCCAAAACCTTGGACGACCTGCTGCCGTGCACCAAATCGACTCTGGAAGCCATTTCTTCCCTGCTGGGCACAACCCTGGCCCGCGTCCTGAGCACCGAACGCCATATCCGGGATGAAAAACGGCTCCAGGCACTGTATGAACTCTCCCGGAACTCCCATGGCACCATGCAGGAAATCAAGGATCTGGCCATGGAGACAATGGTCCAGGTCACGGAAAGCGAATACGCCTATTTCTTCACTCTGAGTCAGGATGAATCCGAACTCCGGTTCGAAGCCCTTTCGACAAAAGCCTGGTCGGATTGCGGCATCAAGGACTGGAGCGAGCGCACATTTCAGGTGGAGAGCATCGGACTCTGGGGCGAGGCGGTCCGTAAACGCAGACCGATCATCACCAACAATTACGACCGCACCTCCTCCGGGACCATGTGCCCTCCGGGGCATATCCCGCTCAACTCTCACCTGAACCTGCCCATCTTCGACGGCGGCCGCATCGTAGGCCTGCTCGGTGTGGCCAACAAAAAGTCTCCCTACGCCCAGGAGGACGTCCGCCAGCTGCAGCTCCTCGGCGACGGCATGTGGACCATTCTGCGCAAAAAAGAGGCCGAAACCGAGCTCGTTCGAACCAAAGAGCAGGCCGAGGAGGCCAGTCGGGCCAAGACCGTTTTTCTGGCCAATATGAGCCACGAGCTGCGTACCCCCCTGAACGGCATCCTGGGCATGCTGACCCTGATTAACGACACGCAGCTCGACAAAGGACAACGGGAGCATGTGGAGATGGCCCAGGCCTCAGGGCGCAACCTGCTTCGGATCATCAACGACATTCTGGATCTGGCCAAAATCGAGGCCGGAAAATATGAGCTGGACTCCAGGGAATTTGCTCTGGAAGAGATGGTGGATGGCATCTGCGCCATTTTCAGGTTCGATGCCAGACAGCGGGGGCTGCAGCTGAACTGCGACATCAGTGGAGGCAGGAACAAAAGGTATCTGGGCGATGCCGGACGCCTGGGACAGATCCTGTTCAATCTGGTGGGCAACGCCCTGAAGTTCACCCATACGGGAGAGGTTTGTGTGCTCGCCTCCCCCCTGACCTGTGTTGACGGCACGTCACGCCTGCTCCTTTCGATCCGGGATACCGGTGTGGGCATTCCCTTGGACAAAGTCGATTCTATTTTCGAAACGTTCACACAGATCGACGGGTCCCACAGCCGAAAATATCAGGGCACCGGCCTTGGGCTGGCCATCGTCCGTCAGATCGTGAACCTCATGGGAGGAAGCCTGCAGGTGGACTCCGTTTCCGGACAGGGAACCGAATTCATAGTTTGCGTCCCGCTGCAGGAAATCGAGATGTCCGAAAAAACCAGACTTGAAATACAACAGGAAACCCGCCCCGGTATACAGGTCTCGCGTCCTCTGCACATCCTTCTGGCCGAAGACAACATCGTCAACCAGACCATGATCAAGGTCGGTCTGGAGCGGAAAGGGCACAAGGTGGCCGTAGCCGGGACCGGACTGGAAGCCCTGCGGGCTCTCGAGGAACGCATGTTCGACTGCGTGCTTATGGACATCCAGATGCCGGAGATGGACGGCCTGGAGGCTCTGCAGCACATCCGGTCCGGCAGCTGCTGCAGGACGGATATCCCGGTTATCGCCATGACCGCCCACGCATTCAAGGACGACAGGGAAAAATTTCTGGCTTCCGGTATGAACGGCTACATATCCAAGCCCGTAGATCTCAGCATCCTGGAAGAACAGATTCTGGATGGAATGCGCCAGAACCCCGGCACTCACTGAACCGAGAACCCGGGATCGCTGATGGACTCTCCCCCGCACACCGGACATTTCCCGGGACGGGTCAAGCGGTCCCGCTTGGCGAATACAAAACCGCATTTGCGGCACTCGGACGGAATCACGACCAGCTTGCGCCCTTTCCCGCGCAGGGTTCGGCGCACCTTTTCCAGCCGCTCCGCGACCTGCTTTTCTGAGATGTGCACTTCCTGAGAAAGTTCCCGGGCGGTGAACACGCCCTGTTCCAACACCTCGACCAACTCCCTGCCCACGGTGATTTGCCGCTCCCTGGGACGGCTCGGCTCCCTGTCCTTCATGGTTCCTCCGTGCTCGAACCGTTCTGCGTCTCCTTTTTGCCTTCCTTTTGCATACCGAATAATCCGCCAATGGTCTCGGCCACTTTTCCGGCCGCTTTTCCCCCGAACTCGACGATATTCTTCCCTGCATCCAATACCCGTTCTCCCACGGTGACCGGGGCGGTGACCACTTCCCGGCCCACATCAAGGGCCAATCGCTCCCTATCCAGAACAATCTGCGGTTTCATCAGGTCTCCCCTGATGTCAAACGTCAGGGACGGCCACCCCAGACGGGACAGGTCGGTCAGGATCTTGACCCGGTTCAGAACCGGTATGGATGCCAGGAGAGAAACCGAAGGTGTTTCGACCACAAAGGTCCCGTCCACAGTCTGACCGCCCAGGTCGATACGCGCTCCGCCCTTTGCCGTGCTCCTCCCGAAAGTGGCGAAAAAATCCTGACAGGTGAGCCTGCCACGGGTGATTTTTCCACTTCCCCGCAGGACATCGAAGGCCTGGGGGTGATCCTGTTCAAGGGCGATGCTCCCCTGCCGGGCATCAAGCTGCATGGTTCCATTGAGACCGCCCGGATACCCACCTCTGCCGCCGGGAGTTCCGGAAATATCCAGAGCAAGGTCCATGGTACCGGTCAGCTTCGGACTGCCGGTCAACCTCGTTATAAACGGGCCGAGTTCCACTCCGCTTCCGTTGAGAAAGACATCGAGCCGGGAAGGATCGGGAAGCAGGTCCAGGAGGATTGCCCCCTTCACCCGCCCCCCGTGCAGGGTTGCCGAAAGAGGCGAAAAATGCAGGGTCCCGCCTTCGAGTGTAAGCCTGGTGGAAGCATCTAAAAACCGGAGCTTTCGCCAGTCCACGGTCCGGGCCCGGATGACCCCATTGACCACCAGGCGACGCTTTTTCTTCGGCTTCTTCCTCCTGTCTTTCCCGTCCCGTGCTCCGGGAAGCAGCCGGTCCAGTTTCAGGTACCCCGCATCCAGATCCAGGGTGATTTCCGGTCGATCCAGCCTGATGGTCACTTTTCCGGAAACCGGGCTGTCCTTGTCCAGGCTGACCCCGGAAATATCGAACAGGACCCGAGTTCGATCCAGGGAAACGGCAGTTGTTCCGGAAATATTGTTGAGAAGTTCAAAATCAGCCATGGGCCACAGCTTGAGCCCCCAGTCCTGCAGCAGGGAAACCAGTTTCAGGGAGCGGATGTCCAGTTTTCCCGAAAGCCCGGGAGCTGCACTCCAGGCCAGAGAAATCGGGCCGGAACAGTCGAGGGTATCCCCTTTCGCGGAAAACATTTTCAGGTCGGCCCGCTTTTCAGCAATGTCCACCACACCCGAGACACTGCCCGTCAATGTCCCGGCTTCCACCCCGGCATGCACCAGGGACCATGCGACCTTCTCGGCAAGGAACCGTTGCCCGCCCGGCTGAAGAAGACCGGCCGCCTCCACCTTCAGGGTCCGCCCCGGCAGAATCTCTCCCTGCCCGGCAACGGATACTCGAATCCCATCCGGACCTTTTGCAATATCTCCCGAGCCCCGGACCGACCGACCGTACGCAGCTCCATGTACAGAGAACCGGACCATGGTGCCGTTCCCGGTACCGGTAAGAGTCGCTTTGTTGATCCGAACATCATCATGGGCAAGGTTGTGCACAGTCACGGAACCAAGCTCCCCGGGGAACAGTTCGGTACTCCTTTCGCTTCTGCTCCCGGGATCCGGAGCAGCCATTTTAAAGCCGGAGAAAAACGGACCAGGGTCCCGATCCTCAAAATCCAGGTTCACATCCCAGGCCGCGCTTCCGGCCGGACGATGTGCACTCCCGGCAAGAGTCAGCTCATCTGCAGTCAGCTCGGAAAATGAGAGACGCACGCCCGATGCATCGACCTCGAGTGTCCCGTTGCCGCTCACCTGTTCGGGCCGCCCGGTTGTCACAGCGGAGCGTCCCGTCACCCCCTTTACTGCAGCAACGGAGACAGGAGCCAGCTCAAACCGGACTCCCAGCTTGTCCGGAACAAGCACGAACACCGGTTTGGCCGCGAGCACCGATTTTCCTGCCCCGTCCCTGAGTTCGA
>JAWLGC010000194.1:0-2914 GCA_041685265.1 Desulfomicrobiaceae bacterium
CTCAAATTTCTAAAATTTCTTAAATTTGAAATTTCTAATTTTGTAAAAAGGACCTGAATAGTTAGGAAAAAGCAAAAAAAAGGGGGAAGCAGGACGTATGGCCCTGCTTCCCCTTTTTCATATGCAACCTGCGTCCCTCAGGACACTTTCGCCCCGGGCGAAACCGGCCCTGTCGGATTGAGCAGTTCCAGACCGCCATCCGTGCGCACGGCCAGGACCATGCCCTGGGAGAGATGCCCGCGCAGCTTACGCGGCTTGAGGTTGGCCACAACCACGACCTGCATGCCCGTAAGGGTTTCCGGGGTCCAGGACTCGGCCAGTCCGGCCACGATCTGGCGCGGCTCGGCCTCGCCGATATCCACTTTGAGCAGCAGCAGACGATCCGCCTTGGGCACCGGACCAGCCGAGACAACCGTGCCCACGCGCAGATCCACTTTCTGGAAGTCCGGAAATTCGATCAGCTCCTCCTCGGAATCCGCCCCCTGCGGGGTCGGGGTCTCCTGCTCCAGTTTAAGCTCCTTACGGGGAAACACGTTGGACCGGGCCGAAACCGTGACCCCGGCCTGCAGTCCGTCCCACCCCTTCAGCTCCCGGGGCAGGGCGACCTGATCCGCAGCAAATTCCCGGCCCAGCTGGGCCAGCATCTCCTCGGCGGCTCCGGGAATGATGGGCCAGGCATGCAGGGCAACCTTGCGCATCCCTTCCAGGATGACATACATGACCGTGCCCAGCCGTTCGGTCCGCCCTTCCTTGGCCAGGCTCCAGGGGGCGGTGGTGTCAATGTACTTGTTCAGGGAACGGATCAGATCCCACAGCCCGTCCAGGGCCCGGGAAAACTGGAAGTTGCCGTACAGCTGCTGAAAATTGGCCAGGGATTCCAGACCGCGCTCCACGACGTCCTGATCCTCTTCGGTGAAAATGCCGGGCTCCGGAACCCGGCCGCCAAAATATTTTTTGGTCATGGACAGGGTCCGGCTGAACAGGTTTCCAAGATCATTGGCCAGATCCGAGTTGAACCGGTTCACCAACGCCTCCTCGGAAAAGGAGGAATCCGAACCAAAGCTCATCTCCCGAAGCAGGAAGTATCGGAATGCGTTCAGCCCGTATTTTTCGGCCATGGACAGGGGAGCAACCACATTGCCCAGACTCTTGGACATCTTGGTCTCGTTCACGGTCCAGTAGCCGTGGACCCGAAGCCCCTTGTACAGCGGAAGCCCGGCCGCCATAAGCATGGTCGGCCAGAACACGGCGTGGGGCTTGAGAATGTCCTTGGCCACCAGATGGTGGGCGTTCGGCCAGTAGCGCTCGAAATTCTCCCCGTCCGGCCATCCCAGAACCGAGATGTAGTTGAGCAGGGCGTCAAACCAGACATAGGTCACGAACTCCTTGTCAAAAGGAAGTTCGATGCCCCAGGTCAGGCGGGATTTGGGCCGGGAGATGCACAGATCGCCCAGATCTTCGCGCAGCAGACCAAGAACCTCGTTGCGATACCGTTCCGGCTGGATGAAGTCGGGATTCTGTTCGATGTATTCCCTGAGAGGCTCCAGGTACTTGCTCATCCGAAAAAAATAGTTTTTCTCCTGAATGTACTCCGGCCTGGTCAGATGATCCGGGCAGAGTCCGTCCTGAAGTTCTTTTTCCGTATAAAATCGCTCGCATCCGAAACAGTAATATCCGCCGTATTCAGCAAAATAAATGTCCCCGCGGTCATGCACCCGCTGCAGAAACGCCTGGACGCACTGCTTGTGTTCCTCGTCCGTGGTGCGCACGAAACGGGTGTTTTCGATCTGCAGGTCCGGCCACAGATCACGAAACAATCCGCTGATCCTGTCCACATATTCCTGGGGGCTCTGCCCGTTGGCCTCGGCGGCCTGGACGATCTTGTCCCCGTGCTCGTCAGTGCCGGTCAGAAAATAGCAGTCCTGCCCCATGAGGCGGTGAAAACGGTTCACGCTGTCGGCGATGATGGTCGTATAGGCATGCCCGAGATGGGGCTTGGCGTTCACGTAATAGATCGGGGTGGAAATGAAAAAGGAATCCACTGCCGCGCTCCTTTTGAAGTTGAGTGGTTGTACTGGTCAAAAATCTGATGATCCGACACTCCGGTCTTTCGGTAAAGAACAAAGCACTGAACAGCGAATTTCAAAAAAACGCTCACGTTCATCACGTCGGGAACCGGGCCTGAATCCCTGCGTTATTTCTTTCCGGCTTCCCCGGATTTTGCCTTGCCCGCCGGCTTTTTCTTACCCCGGTATTTCTTTTTCGGTTTGCGGTGCTTTTTTGGGGCCCCGGCCTGGGGACGTTTCTCGCCCTGCTTTTCCGGCCTGGCGTCCCCTGGTTCAGGCGGTTGACGCTCCGTCTCCGGCTTCGGAGCCGGCTTTTCGGCTGCGGGAGCCTCTTTGGGGGACTCCTTTTCCGCTCCCCCGGAAGCGGAAGGTTCCGGCCTGCGCCCCCGGGGAGTACGGGGCGGCCGCGGCCTGGGAGGCTGAGACTTCTTTCCGGCAAAAGCGGGCAGCCTGGCCGCCGGCTGCCCGTTTTCGGCTCCCGCAGAGGATATTGGTCCGGCTCCGGCCAGCAGCTGTTCCCACTCGTCCAGGGAGACCTCGACCTCTTCCCGCGCTTCGCTCAAAAAGGTGAGGGTATCCCGAAAGATATTGGCCCGCAGGGTTTTGACCTGCCCCATGGCGGTCTGAAACTTCCTGCCCATCTTTGGAAGACGGCTCTGGAAACTCTGGTAGCTGTCCTTCTCATAGGCCAGGCAGCACAACAGCCGCCCGCACACCCCGGAGATCTTGGCCGGGTTCAAAAACAGATTCTGATCCTTGGCCATCTTGATGGTCACCGGTTCGAAACGGCGCAGAAACCTGCGACAGCAGCAGACCTGCCCGCAGTTCCCGAGTCCGCCGAGCATCTG
>JAWLGC010000076.1:0-12058 GCA_041685265.1 Desulfomicrobiaceae bacterium
TGCCCATGCGACCGTCACGCAGGGCGGGGGTTCGGCTCCTGAGGGCGATGAGAGTCCGGTACCAGTCAAGCAGCTCCCTGTGCGGGGGACGGGAAAGCTCCTCCCAGTCGAGCCCGGACCGGTGGAAGGTCTCTTCTGCCTGGGGATCGGGAATGGTTTCCGGGTCCCATCCGAATGCGGCGAATTCCTTTTGCCGGCCCTGGCGTACGGCGTGGTTCGTGTCCGGGTCGTCATGGTCGCAGAAGTAAAGGAACGGAGAGGAGGCGGCCCATTCCTCTCCCTGGAAGAGCATGGGCACGAAGGGGGCGGTCAGAAGCAGCGTCGCCGCGAGCCTGAGCTGTTCCGGGGAAACCAGATGTCCCAGCCGTTCCCCCCGGGCCCGATTGCCGATCTGGTCGTGGTTCTGCAGACAGCCCACAAACCGGTGACCGGAAACTCCCGGGACCGGACGGCCGTGATTGCGGCGCCTGTATGCCGAGTAGCGGCCGTCATAGGTAAACGCCCGGGTCAGGACGTTCTTAAGGTCTTCAAGGGAGCCGAAATCCCGGTAATACCCGTTGCGTTCTCCGGTCAGAACAGCATGTCCGGCGTGGTGGAAGTCTTCGTTCCACTGGGCCGTGAGTCCGTATCCGCCGATCTCCCGGGGGTGGATCACCCGGGGATCGTTCAGGTCGCTTTCGGCGATGAGTACCAGATGCCGTCCGAGACGACTTTCAAGGGAGCGGACCTCGAGGGTGAGCTGTTCCAGGAAATGGATAGCTGAGCTGTCCATGAAGGCATGGACCGCGTCGAGACGGAGCCCGTCCATATGGTAGTCGCGCAGCCACATCAGGGCGTTGTCGATGAAGAATTTTCGGACTTCGTTGCTGTGTGGACCATCCAGATTGACGGCATCGCCCCAGGGGGTTCTGTATCTGTCGGTGAAGTAGGGCCCGAATTGTCCCAGATAATTCCCGCACGGCCCAAGATGATTGTAGACCACGTCCAGGAGCACCGCCAGTCCCCTGCTGTGACAGGCGTTTACCAGTCGTTTGAGTCCGGCCGGGCCTCCGTAGGCATGGTGCGGGGCATAGAGGTTGACGCCGTCGTACCCCCAGCCCCGGGTTCCGGAAAATTCGGCCACGGGCATGATCTCCACATGTGTGATTCCGAGGTGCACGAGATGATCGAGCCGGGAGATGACTGCGTCGAAGGTTCCTTCCGGAGTGAACGTGCCTATGTGCAGTTCGTAGACTACGGCCGAACCGAAGGGGCCCTGCTGCCAGCTGTGATCGGTCCAGGGAAATGCGCTGTGGTCCACCAGGCGTGACGGGCCGTGCACGCCCCGGGGCTGGCACGGAGATCCGGGGTCGGGAAAAGGCCCCTGTCCGTCGACCAGAAACGCGTAATCGGAGCTGACCCCGGTTTCGGGGACAGGGGCGGTCCACCAGCCGGACTCCTGCCTGGTCATGGCAAGGTTCCGGCCGTTGAAGACGACGTCCACGGAACGGGCTTCGGGACTCCAGACCGTTATCTCACGCATGTTTCGTCTCCTGCTCCAGAAGGGCCACGGGAAAGCGGCGCAGCAGATCACCAATGGGAATATCGCCGCCGGTCAGGACTTCTCCGGTCAGAAGGTTGCGCCAGGACCCGGACGGGATGTCCAGTCTCGTGTCCTTCCAGTCACCGTTACACCCGAGAATCAGACGGGGGACCACGCAAACGCCCCCGGTTCCGCGTATGAAGGCCACGACGTGCCCGGCTTTGGGGCCGGTGGCCCGCAGGGGCGTGTACGTTCCGGTTGCCCCGAACAGCTCCGGGCGCCTACGGCGCAGGTCAAGTGTCTGATGCATGGTCCAGATCTTGGGCAGGCCCTGGTCCATCCGGGCCAGGATTTCCTCCACCGCAAGGGACCGGACCCGGGTCAGGGCCGCCCTGCAGGCATCAAAATCCACAGGTCTTCGGTTGTCCGGGTCGACCAGGGTCATGGTCCACAGTTCCGTTCCCTGGAAGATGTCCGGGACCCCGGGGGCAGTCAGCTTCAGGAGCAGTTGCCCCAGGCTGTTGACCCGCCCGGGATGTTCCAGTCCGGCAACGAATGTTCGAACCTTGTCGCAAAAGAGGGTATCATCCATGATCCCTTTGATGAACTCCTGCAGCGAGCTTTCGTAGGGTTCGTTCTGCCTGAGCCAGGAGGTGTGTTCCTTGGATTCGCGCACGGCTTTTTCCATATAGGCGGCCAGGCGTTCCGTTTCAATGGGCCAGGCCCCCACCAGGGTCTGGTACAAAAGATATTCGGTATTCCGGTCCGGGAATTCGTCATGTCGATGCCGCGCGTTGTGGGCGCCCCACTCGGTCACGGCCTGGCTCCACTGTTCCGGGATTTCGGAAAGCAGAGCCAGTCGGGCCCGGACATCCTCGCTGCGCTTGGTGTCGTGCGTGGTCGATGCGAGCAGGGAAAAGGGGTGCTCTGTCCGGGACTGCGCACAGATACGGTGAAACCGTGCAGGGGAAGTGCCGAATCCGGTCGGATCTCCTCCGACCTCGTTGATGGCGGCCAGGCGGTGATGGCGGTAAAAGAAGGTGTCTTCAACCCCCTTGGCCATCACCGGCCCGGTAAGCTGCTGAAAGCGCAGGGCCAGTTCCATTTCCAGCGGGCCGGATATTCGTCCCTGCAGGATCTGCTTGAGAAAGCCGAACAGCTCGGGGTCCAGATCGGGACACTCGCCGCCGGCTCTGTCGATGGCCGCTGTGATATGCAGACTGTCCCTTCTGCCTGCCGGCTTCCGGGCCGGGGAAAGGTAGGACCGGTATACCGGGAAGCAGGCCGCTGTTTCGGCCAGAGCCCGGCGAAGCTCGTCGCGTCCGTAATCCCGGTGTCTCCTGTGGCGTTCGCAGACGTCGATGAACAGACTGGTCAGCCTGGACAGCTCGCTTGCCAGCAGTTCTGCAATCACCTGACGTTTGCACTCCAGGACCAGGGTTTCCGGATCGGACTGCCTGCCGGAGAAGGTTTCGTAGCAGCGGGTCAGTCCGTTTTTTCCCCGGGGGTCGATGAAAAGGCCGTTCACGAGATTGAGAAAGTCATACCCCGTGGTCCCTTCCACGGCCCAGTCCGGGGGAAGTTTCTCGTCGGTTTCCAGGATTTTTTCCACCACGATCCAGGCCTCGGGACAACTTTGACGGAGGCGCTGGAAGTACTCCGTGGGGTCGCGCAGTCCGTCCGGATGATCGACCCGCAGTCCCTGGACCATCCCTTTTCGCACCCAGTCGATGGGCAGGTAGTGGGTGTCCCGGAACACTTCGCGCCGCTCGGCCCGCAGTCCGCCCAGTTCGTTGATGTCGAAAAATCTTCGGTAGCCCAGATCCCTGCTGGCCGCCCGCCAGAAGGCGGGGCGGTAGTTCTGCTGGTCGATGAGCCGGTCCAGGGCGTCATGGTCTTCGTTGATGCGGGCCGTTACGCTGTCCAGCGCGGCGGATACTGCGGGGTCGTCTTTGCACAGTCGGGTCAGCAGAAATGCGAGCACCTGCTTGTCCTGATGGCGCTGGTCCACGGTTCGACGGTCGGCTGTTGCCGTGGGCCGCGGCAGCCGGGCATGGCTTCGGGCCAGGAACCCGAGAAAGGCGGAATCGCACGTCTTAGCTGCGCTGTGCAGAAGCTCCGGAAGGCTGGTCGGGTCAATGGGGAAGAGATGGTCGTGGTATGCGAGGGTGAAGGTTCCGGCAGTGTGCGACACCCTGAATTGATCCGTTTCAAGAATTCGGCCGTAGTGGTCACCGAGTACCGGCAGCAGAACCTTGTTCGGCCACCGTTCCTCGGAGGCGTCCCAGTCTACGTCAAAATACTGGGCATACGGGCTGGAGGAGCCGTTTTCCAGCACGTCCCACCACCAGGGATTTTCCCGGCCGCCGATGGCCATGTGATTGGGGACCACGTCCAAAAGCAGCCCGAGACCTGCCGAATCAAGGGCGTTGTGGAGCCGGAAAAACCCCTGCTCCCCGCCCAGTTCCCTGTTCACCCGGCTCGGATCGACCACGTCGTAGCCGTGGGGACTTCCCTTGGCCGCCTGCAGGACCGGAGATACATAGAGGTGGCTGATACCCAGTTCGGCCAGATATCCGATCAGGGCCGCGGCCTGCTCGAAACCGAATCCGGAATCGAGCTGGAGGCGGTAGGTGGCGCTGCGATCACGGGACATGGCGGAGCACCGTAATGGAGCGGGCCTGGACCTCGATCCCCTCGCCGGGTTCGAGAAATCGGTCCTGTTCCAGCCAGCCGGAAGCGGTGTCGATATCCTGGCGCCACCGGCTTCCCTTGGCCGGTCCGGGGAGGGTGAAGGTCAGCGGCTCATGATGGGCGTTGAACACAATGTAGAAGTTGTCGTCCGTGACCGGT
Organism: Desulfomicrobiaceae bacterium; assembly: GCA_041685265.1. GTDB lineage: Bacteria > Desulfobacterota > Desulfovibrionia > Desulfovibrionales > Desulfomicrobiaceae > JAWLGC01. The sequence continues at coordinate 4,376 of JAWLGC010000076.1, forward strand.
TCTCCCCGGGGGTTGGGGTTGGGGATGGCGGCTCCGTTCAGAAACACGCCCAGCGATTTTGCATGTCCTGTCTCCCATTCGGCCTCGTCCATATTTTCTCCTTCATGGGTGAACCAGGCAATGTCCCTGATTTCAGTTCCGTGGATGGAACGACCGTGAAACCAGCCCCGGCGGTGCAGTACGGGATGCGCCCTGCGGTAGTGGATCAGGGTGCGGCAGAACTGCAGCAGGTCCGCATCCTGATTTTCCCAGTCGTACCAGGAAATCTCGTTGTCCTGGCAGTAGGCGTTGTTGTTCCCTTGCTGGGTCCGACCGAATTCGTCTCCGCCAAGGAGCATGGGCACGCCCTGGGATAGAAGCAGGGTGGTCAGGAAGTTGCGCTGCTGGCGGGCCCGCAGCGCAAGGATTTCAGCGTCGTCGGTCGGTCCTTCCGCTCCGCAGTTCCAGGACCTGTTGTGGCTTTCTCCGTCCTGTCCATCCTCGCCGTTGGCCTGGTTGTGCTTTTCATTGTACGAGACCAGGTCGGAGAGGGTGAACCCGTCATGGGCGGTAATGAAATTGATGCTGGCATAGGGCAGACGGGAGGTGTTCTCATACAGATCAGAGCTTCCGGTCAGGCGGGAGGCGAATTCTGCCATGGTCCGGTTTTCTCCGCGCCAGAAATCGCGCACGCAGTCCCGGTATTTTCCGTTCCATTCGGTCCAGACCGGGGGAAAATTTCCCACCTGGTATCCTCCTTCGCCAACATCCCATGGCTCGGCGATGAGTTTGACCTGGCTGATGATCGGGTCCTGTTGAATGAGATCGAAAAAAGCGGACAACCGATCCACATCGTGCAGTTCCCGGGCCAGGGTGGCCGCGAGATCGAAGCGAAATCCGTCCACATGCATCTCAGTGACCCAGTAGCGAAGGGAGTCCATGATCAACTGCAGCACATGAGGGTTGCGCATATTCAGGCTGTTGCCGGTTCCTGTGTAATCCATGTAATAGGTCTGGTCATCCGTTGTTCGGTAGTAGTAGGTGTTGTCTATTCCCTTAAAAGAAAGCATCGGGCCGAGATGATTTCCCTCTCCGGTGTGGTTGTACACCACATCGAGAATGACCTCGATACCAGCCTGATGGAAAGTTTTTACCATTTGCTTGAATTCAGAGACGGCCGCGCCAGGTCTTTTTTCGGATGCGTACTCCGTGTGCGGTGCAAAATAACCAATGGAGTTATATCCCCAGTAATTGGAGAGTTTTTTGTCCTTGAGATGTTTGTCATGCAGGAAATAATGGATGGGCATCAATTCAACCGCAGTGATTCCGAGTTGCTGCAGGTGCTCGATGACCGGCGGCTGGGCCATGCCGGCATAGGTGCCCCGGAGTTCCGGCGCGATGTCCGGATGAAGGGCCGTTGCGCCTTTGACGTGGGTTTCGTAGATGACGGTCTCGTGCCACGGCAGTTGCAGGCGACGGTCTCCGCTCCAGTCGAAGTGGGGTTGGTGAACCACGCACCGGGGCATGAAGGAGGCGTTGTCGGTATCGCTTCTGTCCGTGTGTCCGCCCTCGAAGGTGTAGGGAAAGAGAGCCTCGTCCCAGCGGATCCCTCCCTCGACGGCCTTGGCGTACGGGTCCATGAGCAGTTTGGCGGGGTTGCAGCGATGACCGTTGGAGGGATCCCAGGGTCCATGGACCCGGAAACCGTAACACCGGCCGGGTTCAACCTCGGGCAGATATCCGTGCCAGCAGTATGCGGTCACTTCCGGGAGGTCGATGCGGGTTTCCCGGCCTGTATCGTCGAACAGGCAGAGCTCGACCCGGTCGGCGATTTCCGAGAAAAGGGAAAAATTGGTTCCTGTGCCGTCGTAGGTGGCCCCCAGGGGATAGGGAGTGCCGGGCCATACTTTCATGAGATTCCTCGTTGCGGACTGATCCGTATGGTTTTTTGCGGGGCGGCATGTCTGCCCGCAGATCCATGGGCAAGGCCGGAACGGCAAAGCGTCCGCCTCTTCCTGTTTCGGGGGATGATGACTACGGACCAGTACATGAAGGTCCGTTGCCGAAAGCTTACATGTTTGCGGTGAGAAAAAATAGAGGGAAAGGAGGGCAATGATTAATACGGAGCGTTGGTCCCTCTTCGCCCGGGCAGGAAAGCCCGAAATTATAAGGGCTACGAGGACTGGTGGGATTACGGGCAGAAGCCGGATAAACCAGTACCCTGCCACGAAAGAGGAAACACCACCTGATTTCGAGGCAGGCATCTGAAAAGGTATGGGGCGTTTGTCAGGAGGGACCCGGGCGGATGCGGGCAGGAGAAAAAAAGGCGCGAGCCCCCGCAGAAATAAATCTGCGGGGGCTCGCGTAAATACTGTTCCGTCTCGTTGAACGGATTGATTGCTGGCTCCCCGGGACAGACTTGAACTGCCGACAAGGTGATTAACAGTCACCCGCTCTGCCAACTGAGCTACCGGGGAATACGGCGGCGCTATGCGCTGCGAAAGTCCGTTTAGAAAAACAGGGGATGGTTGTCAAACGGTTTTATGCATATTCACAGTGTTTTTTTCGGATCGACCCTGACCCGATGTCTCCCGGTATAAGATTGGAGCAGTCCCGGCCTCTGGAGCGGGCTTCCTCGGCCTGCCCGGTTTTCCCCTGGGCATCCAGGGCCCGGGCCAGCTGCTCCCAGGACAGGGCGAGGTCCGGACGGAGATTCACGCTTTGGCGGGCCAGAGTTTCGGCGATTTCCGGATCTTCTCCCCTGTCCAGGTACATACCTGCCAGAAGGTGCAGGGAGGTATGGTCCCGGGGGTTGGCGACAATGGCCTGGTGCAGATGTTCTCTGGCCTCGTCCTGTTCGCCTTGGCGCAGGGCCAGCCGCCCCAGATGGCGGGCAATAGCCCCTTCGCCCATGGCGGTCTGCCCGATTTTATGATACCAGACACCGGCGTTTTCCAGATCGCCGCGCTGTTCGGCCAGGGCCCCCATCCGAAACAGGGCATAAACGTGGCCCGGATCCAGTTCCAGACAGCGGGTGAAGGATCTGGTCGCCTCGGCCGTGTCCAGGTCCCGCAGACAGGTGGAGCCGTAATTGTACAGGGTCATGAGATTGTCCGGTTCCCGGGCCAGGATCTGCCGGAAGTGCTGCCTGGCCAGGGTGGTCCGGTTCAGTCTGGCGTAACACACGGCCAGGGAGTTGCGGGCCAGGGCGTTGTTTTCGTCGGCGGCCAGGGCCTGCTTGTATTCCTCCACGGCCGAGTACATGTCGCCCTGGGCAAAAAGACGATCTCCGCGTACGGTCAGGGAGGTCGAGTCGCACAGGGCCACCCGGGGCGGGGAGAGCAGGCCGGCGTGATCCAGGGCCTTGCGGGCATTTTCCGGGATGTCGGATCTGGCGGCATCCAGAAAGGGGTGGCTGGCCATGCCGATGCATGAGGCGGTGTCGAGCCGTTCGGCAATCAGCCGTGTGAGTTCGGCGGCAGAACAGTGCAGCTGATCCGGGTCGGACAGCGGGGATGAGAAAATGATGCAGTTCCGGGAATATCTTCCGCATACGGTATCCGGTCCGAACGCTTCATTGATGGCCTGTCGAACACAGGCCCTCTGTTTCGTATCGGAAAGGGGGGAATCGTCGGCGTCGAGATGGATCAATCCCATGGAGAAGGAGGATGTGTCTGCATGGGTTGAGCGCCATACGTTCAGAAAATCGCGAAATCGGAGCAGTCCGGTCGGTTGCCGGAGTGATGGCTGAAGGGAATGAAGATATTCCCCGCAAAGGGGAGCTCCATCACGAATCAGGATGAGGTGGTCTCCTTCCTGCATCGGCTGAGCCGGATCTCCGTGGGTCAGGATCTCGCCGATGGAGGATTCCGCGCTGATTTCCGTCAAAGAGATCTCCCCCCTGAGCGGAGCCCCCTCTTGTCCGGCAGTCTCACCCGGGGCCCTGACCTGAAATCGCTGCCCCTCCCGGGCATCCACGTTTTTTCCCAGATCGATACGAACCTGTCCAAGGGGGAGAACCTCCCGGATGGTCCCGCCATGTTTAAGGATGGCGCTGAAGGCACAAACCCTGTCCCGGCCCAGTGTTTTGGCCCGGTGCAGGCCTTTCTCCGCCTTTTCGATCATGATTCTGGCCTGCTCGGAAATCGGCTTCTGCAGTTGCCCTCCCTGGAAGTCCTGGGGATAAGCGCTCAGGCCAAGGCTGGCCGTAAGGGTGACCCGGTCCTGGCTCAGGTCGTGGGTGTACACCTTGTCAGCCAGTTCGGATCTGATTTTTTCGGCCAGCTGGAGGCAGCGGCCGGGAGGGCCCTGGGGCCAGAGGATGGCGAAACTGTCCGCTCCGATGCGGGCCGTGATGGTCTGTTCCGGACATAGTTTCTGCAGGGTCGAGCCGATTTCGATCAGAAGGGAGTCCCCGAACAAATGTCCGAAGGAGCGGTTGATCCATGTGAAATTATCCAGGTCCAGCAGCAGAAGACCGAATCCGGCCCGGTGAGCGCCGGGCGGGGCGTCCACGCAGGCATCAAGGCCCGGGGTCATGGAATCGACCACAAAGCCGATTTCCCGCTCCAGGCAGGCCTGAAGAAAGCTCCGGTTGCAGAGTCCGGTCAGCACGTCGGTGATGCTTTGCTTGTGCAGGCGGATGTTTTCCAGGGCCAGTTCGGCTAATCCGGGCAGCAGGGGGAGCATTGGCCGCAATGCGGCTTCGTCCGTTTTCCGGATCAGGGCGATGCCGAGCAGGGTTTCCCCCTGTGCCAGGGGAAGCAGGACGCGGTCCGCTTCCAGAACAGCCTGATACCCACCGGTCTCATGTCCGGATCGCATTGCCGCAGGTGGAGCCGAAGGAAAGGAGATGGAAAATTTTTCACAGGGGAAAAACCGTTCCAGTATTTTTTTGAGCAGGGACTCGTATCGGATCAGGTCACTGCGGACCAGTAAAATGTCCGGATTGTCCGGAAGGGAGGCCGGCTGATTCATTTTCCGTCCATGGTTCAGGATTTGACGGAATTTTTAATTGCATTAAGAGTGGAGCCTTGTCCAGAGATTCAAAACTTCGAGGCATCCTGCGTCGGCCTGGAATCGGTCCGGCTTTGTCGTTTCGAAGATGATAACCCAACATGGAGGAGTCTGGAATCGTGAGTGAAGATAGCCTGAAATTTATTCGAGAGCGGCGCAGCGTGCGCCGGTATACCGAGGAACCGGTCTCCACCGAGGAGATCCGGGAAGTGCTCGAGGCCGGGCGGTGGGCTCCCAGCGGGCTCAACAATCAGCCCTTCCGCTTTCTGGTCATCCGGACAGGGGATCCGCGCAAGGAGCGGCTGGAGGAGTGTACCAAGTACGGTCATGTGGTCCGGGAATCCCGGGTTCTGATCAGTGTGTTTCTGGATCGCGAAGCCATGTACCATCCCATGAAGGATTATCAGGGAGCCGGGGCCTGCATTCAGAATATGCTTCTGGCTATTCATGGACTGGCCCTGGGAGGTGTCTGGCTCGGCGAGATCGTCAACCAGGCAGACCAGGTTCTGGATGTGCTCGGTGTGGACAAGGGACGGTATGAACTCATGGCCGTGATTGCGGCCGGGCGACCGGCTCAGAAGGGAAGCTCTTCCCGCAAGGAACTTTCAGAACTGCTTTTGGAGGAACTCGGTGATTAAGATCAAAATGTTTCAACTGGGGCCGCTGGAAACCAACTGCTATCTGCTTTTTACTGAAAAAGAAGCTGTTGCTGTGGATCCGGGAGGGGATCCGGAAGAGGTGCTCGCCTTTTTGAAGGACAACGGACTGACACTGACGCACATTTTGAACACCCATCTTCATTTCGACCACATCCAGGGCAATGCCCGGCTGGCCAGGGAGACCGGAGCCCCGATTCTGGCCAGCGACAAGGACAGGCATCTGCTGGATACCGACATCGGCGGGGGCGGGTTTATGGGGTTCCCCTCCACTGAGTCCTTTACCTTCGAATCCGTGAGCGAGGGGGAATTGACCCTGCTTGGAGAGGTGTGTCAGGTTCTGGAGACCCCGGGGCACAGTCCCGGGTGCGTGGCGTATTATTTCCCGGCCATGAAAGCTGTCTTTTCCGGGGACCTGCTTTTTTACCGGTCCGTCGGGCGAACCGATTTTTCCGGGGGGAGCGAGGAGCTGCTGAAGCGTTCGGTGGTCGCCAAAATTTTCTCCCTGCATGATCAGACCAGGATCTATCCCGGCCACGGTCCTGAGACCATGGTCGGCGACGAGAAGATCAACAATCCGTTTTTTTCGGAGTTCGGACGGCTGTAGGTTGTTTGTCGTTTTTGGTTTTTTGTTCCCCGGGCAGCAATGTCCTCTCAGATACGTTACGCCTTTGGTGGAAGATTCTTCATGCGAAAGGGGGCGAAAAAAGAGGGGACTGCATCCGTCCGGGTGATGGAGTGGGGGAGAAGGATGAGCGAGTCGAAACTGCTCGATTTTCGGGACAAGTGCTGAGGAGTCGGTCTGGAGGCCAGTTGGCATCTCCGTTTTTCCCGGACCGACGAGGTGGTGTTGCTGGTCAAGCCTTCGGTTGTGCCCCAGCTGCGCAATGCCCTGTTTATCGAACCCGATTGGGGCCTGGACACGTATGATGAAGGGGAAGATGTGCGGGCCGTTTTTCGGCGCAAAGGTACCCCGTCCTGACTTTTTTGACAGGAGAAAACGCAATGGAAAATCAGCGATCCGCGGCACTTTTTGCCTGCAGTCCCCGGGCAGGGGGCAACAGCGACACGGCTGCCGACCTGCTGCGCAAGGGGGTGGGCGAAGCCGGAGGGGATGTTTCTCTGTACAGGCTGCGCGAATACTCGCTTCTGCCCTGCACAGGCTGCGGCGGATGCGAGCGGCAGAACGAGTGTGTCCTGGAGAACAGGGATGACTGCCGGATCCTGTTTCGGGCCCTGCTGCGGGCGCCGGTTCTTTTCTTTGCCTTCCCCATCTTTTTTTATCATGTCCCGGCCGGATTCAAGGCCTGGATTGATCGGGGGCAGAGCTACTTTGTCCGGGCCCAGCGTGGGGATCCTTACCTGGCCTCCCTGCCGCCCCGCACGGCCCATGTGGTCATGGTGGCCGGGAGACCCACCGGGGAAAAACTTTTCGAGGGCAGTCTGCTGACCCTGAAGTACTTTCTCAAGCCGTTCAATATCACCCTGGGCAAACCTCTGGTGTTTCGGGGCAAGGACTCTCCCGGGGATCTCGCCGATGATCTGCAGGCCGTGAAATCTATTCGGAAAATGGGGCGTCGGGTCTGGGAGCGGACAACAGGGGAGTGAGCCGGTATGGCGATGTATTCCTCATTGACAGGAGAAACAGTTTTCCATATTTGTTACTCAAACAAAAGGAAGATCATGCACCACACTCGCCATAGACAGGCGGCAGCGGCAATGGATACAACCCATTGCCGTCATACTGCCGCATAAATACAGCAATAACGCAGCAGGAACGCCATGGGTTGATACGACAACCCATGGCGTTTTTTTATGCCCCGGGTTGTCGCCGGGGAGCTCCCCGCCCGGTTCGTGTGAACGGACCGGTTCCTGCAAAACCCCCTCGGAGGCACACAATGACCGCAGAGAAATTTGTCAGGTATTCGGAGCGAATGGATCACCTTCCCCCGTATCTGTTCGGAATGATCAACAAGATGAAGATGGAAAAGAGGCGGAACGGTCTCGACGTCATCGATCTGGGTATGGGCAA
>JAWLGC010000077.1:0-11947 GCA_041685265.1 Desulfomicrobiaceae bacterium
TTCCAATTCCAGAATTCCAGAATTCCAGAATTTGCTTTCCAATTCCAGAATTCCAGAATTTGCTTTCCAATTCCAGAATTCCAGAATCCCAGAATTCCAGAATTTGCTTTCCAATTCCAGAATTCCAGAATTCCAGAATTGCTTTTCAATCCCGGAATATTATTTAATCCAGATCACTCCGGCCTGTCTCCCGGTTGTGCCTTCCCGGCGGTAGGAGAAGAAGAGGTGGGGCAGATCAAAGGTGCACAGGTCCAGGGAGAAAATATGGTCCGAAAGCAGTCCGGCCCGGAGAAGCTGGTCTCCGGTCAGCTGCCACAGGTTCACGGTCCTGGTCGGTTCGTGGAACCAGGGTCGGAACCGGTCTCCCCATTCCGCCTCGAAATTGACGAACTCGCTGCGGCCCGGTCCCAGGCTCGGACCGCGTACGGCCAGGACCTCTTCGGGATGCAGTCCGTACCGGGTGCAGAAGGCGCGGACCCCGATCTGCGGGAAACCGGCCCGGTTTCCCCTCCAGCCGCAGTGCAGCCCGGCCACGTATCGTCCGCTGATGTGGGCCAGCATGATCGGCTGGCAGTCGGCCGTCTTGATGACCAGCCCCAGACCGGCCCGGTTCGTGGCCGCCCCGTCCCCCCGGGAAGGGGCGGTCTCGTCCGGATCAAAGATCATGTCCGTGCCGTGCACCTGGTTCAGCTCGGTCCAGGCGGATATTCCCAGATCCCGGGTGAGCCCGTCAATGTTTCGGGCGACGGCTTCGGGGGCGTCTCCCACGGCTCTGGAGAGATTGGCCCCGTCAAAGGGGGGAGAAGACCCCCCTCCCCGGCGGGTGGTAAAGGCGCACCGGACTCCGGAAATTCCGGGGAAGGCAAAGGGGATGAAGTCGATCGGGGGATGGGTCATTTTTCTGCTCCGTGCAGGATGCCTGCTTCGGTGATGATCAGGTCCATGGGCATGTCCCAGGGGTCGCGGGGGAGGGTCTTTACAAGCTGCAGCTCGTAGGCAAGCCCCGCGACGAGGGTCTGTGTCGCACTCCGCCCGGCCAGGAACCGGTCATAGTACCCGCCTCCGTATCCGAGACGATATCCCTGACGGTCGAATCCCACGCCGGGGATCACTGCCAGGTCCGGGGCGCACGCTTCAACCAGGCGACAGCAGGACCGATCCGGTTCGGGGATGCCGCAGTAGCCCGGCTTGAGCTGCTCCTCGTTTTGGACCTCGAAAATATCCATGATCCCCGGCTCCCCGCTGCGGCAGCAGGGCAGGAGCGCGGTTTTGCGTTCCGCCCAGACGGTCCTGAGCAGGGGCCATGTATCCACTTCGCCGTTGATGGGCAGGTAGAGCAGAATCCGGCGGGCCGAGAGCCAGGCCTTCAGGGAAAAGACTCTGTGCAGGATGTTCAGGCTTTTTTGCCGGATTTCGTCCGCGGCCATCGCCCGCCGTCGGGTCAGGAGTCTTTTCCGGATGGCCGCTTTGCTTTCAGCTTGCATAATGAGGGGCTCTTTCATAGGTATTGCCGATATTTTTTTCAGGTGCCGGAACAGACATGCCAGATTCCGTTTCCGGACACAAACCATCTGACGTTGCAGGAGATGACATGGCTGAACCGTTTTGGATCGCTTTCGGCGACATTCATGAAGATCTCCACTGTCTGGACGCAATCCCGGACCTGGAGCAGGCCGAAGGGGTTCTGGTATCCGGAGACATGACCAATGTGGGGGGACGGGACACCGCGGTACGGATTCTGGAGCGGATCAGGGCTCGCAATGCGCAGGTCTGGGCCCTGATCGGCAACATGGATACCCCGGAAGTGGAGCAGGTGCTCCGGGAGCGCGGAGTGTACGCGCACGGCCGGACAGTGAATCTGGGGCGTGGCGTGGGGCTTTATGGCGTGGGGTACTCAACGCCCACGCCCTTTAACACCCCGTCCGAGGTAGGAGAGGAGCAGATCCGGGAGTGGCTGGAACAGTCCCGGCCGAATCTGTCCCGGTTCGACCAGACCATTCTTTTGGTCCATACGCCTCCCTTTGAAACGGCCACGGACCGGGTGGGCAACGGCGTGCCCGTGGGCAGCAGGGCGGTCCGGGAGTTCATCGACTCCTTTCAGCCCACTCTGTGCATCACCGGTCATATCCACGAATCCCGGGCCGTGGAGGTTCTGGGGAAGACAACGGTCATCAATCCCGGAAGTTTCGGTGCCGGGGGGTACGTGCGCGTCGCTCTGGAAAACGGCACACTCCGGGCCGAGCTGCTGCAGGCAGACCCGGTACAATGTGCTCACCAGGCACAGGGGAAACAAAGCGGATGAAACTCTACTCGTGGAACGTCAACGGCTTCAGGGCCGTGATCAGGAAGGGGTTTCGGGACTGGTTCAAGGCATGCGACGCGGACGTGGTCGGGCTGCAGGAGGTCAAGGCCACGGAGGACCAGGTCGTAGAAGACCGGCTCGCTCCCGGGTATTCCGTGTTCTGGAACGGGGCCACGGTCAAAAAAGGATACTCCGGAACAGCATGCTACAGCAGGGTCGAGCCCCTGTCCTGCACGTTCGGATTGCCGGACACCGCCTACCAGGGAGAGGGCCGGGTGGTCCGGCTCGAGTTCGAGGGGTTCCACTTTCTCAATGTCTACTTCCCCAACGGGCAGATGAATGAGGACCGCCTTGCCTTTAAAATGGGGTTTTACGACAGCTTCCTGGCCTATGCCGAAGCACTGCGCAAGGAAAAGCCGGTGGTGGTCTGTGGCGACTTCAACACCGCCCACCGGGAAATCGATCTGAAAAATCCAAAGGCCAATCAAAAGATCTCCGGGTTCCTTCCCGAAGAACGGGCCTGGCTGGACCGGTTTATCGGTCATGGATATGTGGACACCTTTCGCATGTTCCATCCGGAGCCGGAACACTACACCTGGTGGAGCTACAGGTTCGGTGCCCGGTCCCGCAACGCGGGATGGCGCATCGATTATTTTTTTGTTTCCGAGGAACTCAGGCACGCGGTCCGGGATTCCTGGATCGAGTCTTCGGTGTCCGGGTCTGATCACTGTCCCCTCGGGCTGGAACTTTCCTGCTGAACAGGCCGACCGGCGTCGCATGCCTTCGGATCGGCCATATTTCAACACTTTTATCCGGTTTTAAGGATTCATACATGGACACCTTTTCCTCCTCGGACACCACTTCCTCTTCCAAAGCGCTCTCCCCGGAGGAGCAGGCCGAGCTGTGCAAAGAAAATGCGGCTCTGCGTCGGCGCGTATCCGACCTGGAGCAGGGCATGGCCAAGCTGCGCATTCTGTTGAACAGCTTTCCGGATCTTGTTTTTCACGAGCACAGGGACGGAACCTACCTGGAGTTTGTTGCAGGGGACGTTTCGGAGCTGGCCGTGCAGCCGGAATCCTTTCTCGGTCAGAGTGCGCCCGCAGAGCTTGGACCGGAACTGAACCGGGTCCGGCGGGAGAGTATCGAGCGGGCATTGGAAACCGGTGAAGTGCAGACCTTCTGCTACTCCATCCCTCTGCACGAAGAGTGCCGGGAGTATGAGGCCCGGGTGGTTCCCTGCTGCAGGGACGAGGTGTACGTGGTCTGCCGTGACGTGACCGACCATAACCGGCTCATCCGGCAGCTGCAGGACAACGAGCGCAAGTACCGTCTGATCACCGAGCGGATCTCCGATGTGGTCTGGGTCATGGATATGGACCTGAACTTCACGTTTGTCAGCAGGTCCGTGTCTTCGGTTCTCGGCTTTTCGCCCGAGGAGGTGCAGGGACGTTCCCTGGCGGAGGTGGGCACTCCTGAGAGCCTGGTGCTGGTCAGGGATCTGGTTCGTCGCCGCCTGGAAATGGTGAACGGTGATCCCGCTACCGCGGTCCTGCCTCAGACAGCGGAGATGGAATTGACGCACCGGGACGGGCACCTGGTCCCCCTGGAAAGCATCAGCTCCATGCTGCTTGACGAGCAGGATCGGCCTGAATGCATGATCGGAGTGGCCAGGGATATTTCCGAACGCCGCAGGGCCCAGGCCGAGATGGAGGACGCGGCCGCAGTGCTGCGCGACAGCGAAAAGCGGTACAGGAACCTGTTCGAAGAGTCCCCGCTCTCGCTGTGGGAAGAGGATCTGTCCGGGCTGAAAGCCTATTTTGATACTCTGAAAGAATCCGGAGTGTTGGATTTTCGAGCGCATTTCCAGGAGCATCCCGAGAGTCTGGCCCGGTGCCTGAAACTCCCTCGGGTCATCGATGTGAACAAGGCCACGCTGCAGCTGTTCAAGGCCCCGGACAAGGAGATGCTCCTGGGCAACCTGGAACCGCTCGTTTTCCGGGACGCAACGGAAGGGTTTCTGGAGGAGATGGTCGAACTGGCCGAGGGGAACTGGAACTACCGGGGAGAGGTCGTGCAGCGGATCATGACCGGGGAAAGAAAACTATGCCTGGTTCATATCTCCGTGGTCCCCGGGCACGAGCAGGATCTGGGCCGGGTCATTGTTTCGCTGCAGGACATTTCCCAGCGACGCAACAATGAGCGGCGGGCCCTGATCAAGTACCGCATGGCCGAGAGCGTGGTCCATGCCGAGGATATGCAGGGACTTTTCGCCAGGGTGCACTCTGTTGTGGGGGAATACCTCCAGGCGGACAATTTTCTCGCCGGGCTGCTGGAGGAGGAGACCGACACCCTGCATCCGGTCTATTACCGTGATCAAAAGGACCGGTATCTTCCCATTGAAAAGGCCGGTGATCCGAAGACGACCGGCTTTTCATGCTCGGTGATTCGTTCCGGTCTCCCCCTGCTGATGACCGGCAGGGAGATCCGCCGCGGGTTGCGGGACGGGACCCGAAAAGGGCGGGGGGTTCTGCCTGAGTGCTGGCTGGGGGTGCCCATGCGTATCAAGGATCGGGTTATCGGCGTTCTGGTCGTGCAGGACTACGAGGATCCGGACCGGTACTCCAAGGTGGATATGGATCTGCTGGCCTTTGTGGCGGAGCAGGTCGCCCTGGGCGTGGAGCGTAAGCGGTACGAGGATGCCCTGCGTAAGGCCAAGGTCGCGGCCGAGGCCGCATCCTTGGCCAAAAGCGAGTTTCTGGCCAATATGAGCCATGAGATCAGAACACCCCTGACCGGGATACTGGGGATGTCCGAACTGATTCGCAGTCTCGGGGTCAATCAGGAGCAGGAAAAGTATCTGGAACTGCTTGCCCAGTCCGGCAACGGGTTGCTGCGGCTGCTCAACGATATCCTCGACTTTTCCAAGGTCGAGGCCGGCAAAATGGAGCTGATGGAGAGCGACTTCGTGCTCGAAGACCTCCTTGAATCCGTGTATTCCCTGTTCACTCTGCAGGCCGGGGAAAAGGGAATCGACCTGCGGATGCGTGTCGGGAAGGAAGTTCCGAGCATGCTTCGCGGGGATGATTCCCGCCTGCGTCAGGTGCTTATCAATCTTATGGGAAATGCCGTTAAATTTACGGAGTCCGGGCTCGTGGAACTGCGGGTCGACGTGCTGCAGCCGGAAGATTCTGCCCCGTCCACGGCGGGGGTTTCCCTTGTCTTTTCGGTGCGTGACAGCGGGCCCGGTATAGCGCTTGAGAAACAGGACCGGATTTTTGAAAGTTTCACCCAGGCCGACGGCTCCCTTGCCCGCCGGTTCGGGGGCGTGGGGCTCGGGCTGGCAATTTCCAGCCGTCTCGCTTCATTGATGGGCGGCAGGATCGATCTGGAAAGCGAACCCGGCAACGGGGCGACATTTTCGCTTCACGTCCGCCTGGCCTGCGTGGGAAACCGGTGCGCCTACGAGGTGCCGAACCAGGTGTTACGCCCTGGTGGGGACGGGGGAAGGATTCTCCTGGCCGAGGACAATACCCTCAATCAGCTGTTTATGGCCAAGCTGCTGGCCAAAAGAGGATATAGGGTGGTCACGGTCAAGGACGGGCAGGAAGCCCTGGAAGCTCTGGCCCGGGAATCCTTTGATTGTGTGCTTATGGATGTCCAGATGCCCGTCCTTGACGGGGAGGAAGCCACCCGGCGGATCCGGGCTTCAAAGGAGTCGTGGAGCACCATCCCCATCATCGCCCTGACCGCCCATGCCATGAAAGGGGACAGAGCCAGATTTCTGAAGGCGGGAATGGATGACTACCTGTCCAAACCATTGTCCATGGATGCTCTGGAAGAGGCCCTGACCCGGGCGACCGGCAGGGGCGGGGAGGGGCGATGAAAAAATTTCTGCGGGCGTTTTGTGTGCTGACTCTCCTTATCGGTGTCGGAACGCCGGGTACCTCGGCCGGGTCCGGCCCGGACCCGGCATCCGAGTCTCTTGCTCCGGCCATGATAGGTAAAAAGGTGTTGGTGGTGCACAGCTACCACCGCGAGCATCCCTGGGTGGTCAATGTCGAGGCCGGGGTCCGGGCCGCTTTGGGGTCCTCCGGCGTGCGGATGAAAAGCGTGTACATGGACACCAAGCGCAATCCCGGGGAAGAGTACAAGAAGCAGGCCGGACACGAGGCGCACAGGGCCGTGGAGCGGTTTCGTCCCGAGGTGGTCATCGCCTCCGACGATAACGCCCAGCAGTATTTCGCCGGCCGGTATGCCGGCCGGGCCGGAGCGCCGCAGATCGTATTCTGTGCCGTGAACAGTGATCCCGCTGCCTACGGGTATCCGGCCGTGAACGTGACCGGAATCGAGGAGCGGATTTTTTTTGCCCGCAGCGTACAGTTTCTGCAGAAGATAGTCCCCGGAGTCCGGTCCATGCTGGTTTTGTCGGACAACAGCCCCTCCTCCCTGGCGGCCCTGTGGGAGATGCGCTCCCAGCATGCCGACCTGGACCGGATCGTCTGGAAAAGCTGCGGAACGTTTTCAAAGTGGAAGGAGGCACTGCTCACGGGACAGAAGGTCGTGGACGGCGTGGCCCTGCTTAACTATCATGTGCTCAGGGACCAGAACGGCAATCAGCTCGATCCCCAGGAGGTTATGGCCTGGACAGCCGGGAAGCTGACCCGGCCCTCCATTGGATTTCATATTTTCACTGTTGCCGACGGCGCGCTGTGCGGAATCGCCCAGTCCGGATTCGAGCATGGGTTTCGCAGCGGCAGCATGGCCCTCAATCTGCTCAAAAAAGAGATGACCGCGGGTGACATCACAATCGAGACTGATCTCAACGGGGTGGCCATGATCAACAAAACCGCCGGACACCGGATCGGTGTCTCTGTTTCGGCGGAGGCTGAGCTGCTGGCGGACGGAGTGATCGAATGAAGCCCGGGGCAGCGCTATCCGAGGGCAGAGTGGTGGTATCGGTGTTGCTCGCTCTCTTTTTTGCCGCGCACCTGTGTGCCCCTTCCCCTGGCGCTGCACAGGACCCCGGAACCGTCCTGGTGCTGCACTCCTATCATTCCGAGATGGACTGGACCCGGGATATTGCGGCCTCCCTGGAGCAGACACTGCGTGCGGATGATCCGCCGGTTCAGGTTATTTCCGAATTCATGGATGTGCGCCGTTTTCCGGGCGGGGAGCACTACTCTCTGCTGGAAGCCCTGCTGACCTACAAGGCGCGCAGATATGAGCCGGATATCATTATCGCTTCGGACACCGACGCCCTGCAGTTTGTGCTCAAGCATCGGACAAGTGTCTTTCATGATGTTCCGGTGGTGTTCTGCGGGGTGAACAATTTCAACGATTCCATGCTTGATGGCCAGTCCGGGGTGACCGGAGTGGACGAATCTCCTTCCCTGCGGGAGACTCTGCAAGTGGCGCGCCGTCTTGATCCGAAAGTGCAGGAGGTGGTGTTCATCGGGGGCAGCACAATGCCTACGGACAGGGCCAACCGCGACCTTCTGCTGCGGACCATGGCCGCGTTCAAGGGCACCCTTCGGTTCAGGCTCTGGCTGGATATGCCGGACCGGGAGATCTTTTCACGGGTGGCCGAGCTTGGACCGGGACAGGTGGTGGTGCTGACCAGGACCCTGCACGATGCCGATGGCCAGCTTATGGATTTTCCAGAAAGTTCTGAAGCCCTGTCCGCGGCCTGCCCGGTTCCCATGTACGGGTTATGGGACTTTTTTTCCGGACACGGCGTTGTGGGCGGAAAAGTGGTCTCGGCAGAGAGGCAGGGGAAACGGGCCGGGGAGATCGCCCTGCGGATACTGCGCGGCGAGTCCCCTGATGCCATACCGGTGCTGCGGACTTCGGCCAATCGTCATGTGTACGACTATGAGCAGCTCAAACGGTTCGATCTGGATCCGGCCCGGCTGCCCCGGGACGCGATAGTGCTTAACCGGCCCAGCCTGCTTTACGCGCTGAACAAATGGTATGTATGGACCGGTGCCGGGCTGATCGGACTCCTGTTCCTGCTGATTCTGTTTCTGCTCGGCAACATCAGGGTGCGCAAGATGGCCGAGGCGAGGCTGCTGCAATCCACCCGGGATCTGCAGCAGGCCAAGGATGCCGCCGAGGCCGCGGCCCGGGCCAAGGAGGAGTTTCTGGCCAACGTCAGCCATGAGATCCGTACGCCGCTGAACGGCATTCTGGGTATGACCGAGCTGAGCCTGGGGTCCGGGGTGTCCGGGGAGCTGCGCACCTATCTGGACATGATCCGGCAGTCCGGTCAAAATCTGTTGACCATTATCAACGATATTCTTGATTTTTCCAAGATGGAATCCGGTCGCATGACCCTGGAGATGCATTCGTTTGACCTTGAACAGCTGGTCGAATCGGTAATCCAGCTGTTCTCCTATCAGGGTGAGCAGAAAGGGGTGTCGGTGAGAGCCCGCATGTCTGACGGGATGCCGCGCCGGGTTGCCGGCGATCCGGCCCGGTTGCGGCAGATTCTGATCAACCTGGTCGGGAACGGTCTCAAGTTCACGGATTCCGGGAAGGTCGAGGTACTGGTCTTTTCCGAGGATCAGCTCTTTCCCGAAGCACGCCATCGGGTCAGACTGGAGGTGCACGACACCGGGTGCGGCATTCCCGCCGATAAACAGGACGCGGTGTTTGAGAGTTTTGTTCAGGTCGACGGTTCGACCGGAAGACGGTTTCAAGGGACCGGGCTGGGGCTGCCCATTTCCAGGCATCTAGCCGAGCTGATGGGAGGGGGAATCACGGTTCGCAGTGAGGCCGGCAGGGGGAGTGTTTTTACCGTGACCATCGAACTGGGCAAGCCTGAACAGGCCCCGGCCCCCTGCGGTGGCAGGCCGGTTGCCCGGTACGAAAAAAATCGGTCCCTGCAGATTCTGCTTGCCGAGGACAATATGGTCAATCAGCTCTTTGCCCGCAAGGTTCTGGAAAAGGCCGGACACCATGTTTTTTGTGTTGTTTCCGGGGCCGAAGCCCTGGAGGCCCTGGACCGCAAGCCCTTTGATCTGGTACTGATGGACGTGCAGATGCCGAAAATGGACGGAATCGAGGCTACTCGAGCGATTCGCCGGTCGAACAAACCGTGGCGGTCCGTGCCTGTCATAGCCCTGACCGCCCACGCCATGAAAGGGGACCGGGAAAAATTTTTGCGGGTCGGTATGAACGAGTATCTGTCCAAACCCATTGACACGGCCCGGCTGCATGAGGTGATCCGGAGTCTGGTCCGGGAGGACCGGCCATGACCGGATTCCCGGAAACCGAGCCGGTTTCCCGGCCTGTGCCCGGTTTGTTCTGATCATCCGGGCCAAGGAGGCGGAAGATGCGTTCGATTCGGATTATCAAGGCACTCGCTGCGGGACTGGTGCTGACGGTGATGTGCCTCTGGATCGGCCTCCCGGTCCTGCTGGAGCGGGCGATTATTCCCCGGATTCTGCCCCGGATCGGGCTGGAAGGAGCCCGTGTCGCGGTCAGTCATGTCGGAGTGTTCGGTATGGACCTGGGGCCTGTGGTTCTGCCCGGAGGAACCTCCGTGGCCGCGGTTCGTATTGAGTACACCCCCTGGGGCGTGGTCGGCAAAAAAGCGGTTGCGGTTCGGTGTGCCGGGCTGGTGCTCCCGGTACGGGTCTCGGCCTCGGGAGTGGCTGTTCCCGGCCTCCCCCTGCCCGTCCCGGCCTCTTCCGGCGTGCACTCGGATCCCGGACCTTTGGTGTTTCCTTTGGAGCGATTTGAACTGACAGGGGCCACCCTGGTCCTGGATCTGCCCCGGGGCACGTTACGGGTCCCCTTTGAGGCGGATGTTTTTTCAGCTGGCGATGATTTTGCCCGGGTAAAGTGGGCGATCCGGGCCTGGCCCGAAGGCCGGGAGATCCGGTCTGCAGGAACCCTGGAGCTGCAGGAGGGGGAGTTCGCGGGCACCTGGGACGCTCCCCGTCTGGACCCGGGAGTCCTTTTGGAGCCGCTGACCGCCGGTCTGCCGCATATCCGGGGGGAGGTTGCAACCTCGGGACGGATAACCGGGAACCTGTCTGCCCTGTCCCGGGTAACGGTTGCGGCCTCGGTCCGCGTTGAACGGCTGCGTGTACAAAAACGGGAGGGTGGTCCGGTGGTCATGCTGACGCCGGATGCAGGAGAAGCCCCGCTGCTGACTCTTGCCGGGCAGGGGCGGCAGTGGTCCGCGGCCACGGCCGGGATGCGCGTGTCCGTGGCAGACCGGGTGGTCAGGGTCGAGCCGCTGACCGTGGAACTGACTGCGGATCCCTCCGGCGGAGCGGCCGAGATTCGGGGAGGGGTGCGGTATCTCGGAGGCACGGAGGAGGGTTTGGCCCTGGAAGCACCCCTGTATGTTCCTTTTCAGGGAGAAGGAGGGTGGGATGAGGCCGGGTGGCGGCTGGGTATCCACAGTTTGGATCCGGACCGTGCGCAGGGCGTGTCCTGGCGCATCGGAGTTGCAGACGGGACCCTGACCCTGCCCCGTCCCGATGTCGAGTTTCGGGCCGACGGAGTCGGGACGACCTTTGCCGCATCCTGGGATGTCCGGACGCCTTCGCTGGGTTTTCTTGTGGGGAAAGCCCGGCTTTCCCTGGCAGATCTGCGATGTTCGGGCACGGTTCAAACCCGGGGTGATGATCCGGGAACCGAGGCCGCCATGGAGGTGGCCTGTGGCAAAGGAACCGCCACCCTGCAGGACCTGCGGTTCCGTTTTCCCGGGTGGAGCTGGTCCGGAACCGGGGCGCTGGAGAACGGCCGGGCCACGGGCCGCGGCGTTTTCCAGCTCTCCCGGGCACAGGTTGCACATGGCGGATCAGAAGCAGCGGCTGCCGGGATATATCTGCGCCTGCCCATGGTATGGCCCCCGGGCCGGGCCGTCCCCGGAACCGTTCGGATCGGTTCCATGACCCTGGGGGGGAGAGCTCTGGGCTCGCTCCGGGGGACGCTGCAGCAGGTCGGCGTCGGGGTGAAACTGGACGGAGAGCACCGCAGTCTCGTGCTGCCGGGCGCGGTTCTGGCCCTGGAGGGTTCCCTGTCCGGCACCGAGAGGCACGGTCTGATCGGAGAGGGCAGGGTTGCGTTGTCCGGATATGAGCTGCCGGACGAATTCGACCCGGGTACCCTTGTCCCCGCCCTGGCCGGTTTTCGGCTTAGGGGAACAGCGGATCTGACCGGAACGGGGCGTCTGGAAGGGGGGCGGGGTAACGGACGCGCCGCGCTGCGGATCGCCGGGGGAACAATCCGGTCCCGGGATCTGGATCTGGAGGTCGACGGCATTGCCGGGGAGGTGGTCTTTCCGGATCTGCCGCACCTGCGCAGCAGTCCCGATCAGGTTCTGACCGTGGACCGGGTCAGGCTCGGGGATGTGGTCCTGACCGATGTCCGGGCCGCACTGCAGATGGAGTCTCCGCAGTCGCTGTTTCTGGAACAGGCCCGTTTTTCCTGGTGCGAGGGGAGGGTTTTTGTCCAGCCGCTGCGGGTGGTACCGGGGAAGGACGCGTATGATCTGGTTCTGTTCTGCGACCGGATCCGGCTGGCTCCATTGCTGCGCCAGCTGGGCGGACTGCGGGCCCGGGGAGATGGCGCTGTCAGCGGCCGGATTCCGCTGTCCATCAACGGCAGCTCCGTACGCTTTGACGATGG
>JAWLGC010000078.1:0-11856 GCA_041685265.1 Desulfomicrobiaceae bacterium
TATTTATTATTCCTTTTTTCAATTTCCGTGTTGATTGTTGTGTGAATCGGGGATGAATATTCAATTCGTTCATAGTTGTCGATAACGATGAATGAATTATGATCTTTTTCAGAAAGTGAAACAGAATTCTGAGTTTCTGAAGCATTGCGTTGTGGTTGATTTGCTTTTTGTGCCGATGCGGTTGAGTTCATCTTATCCAGCTCTTTTTGCAAGAGCTCCATGAAAATTTTTTCATCGAAACCAGTTGGTGGAATACTGAGTCGGGCAGCCGGGGCAGGTCGCGATGCCAGGAATGTTTCGACCAGCATGGTTTTTCCCGATCCTGCCGGTGCTGTTATGAAGAGGTGTGAGGCGGTTAGGATTTCATCCATTTTTTTGAACACGTGTTCTCGTACCAACGGGGGGTTGTGACCGGGGATCATGGTAGAGTGTTTTTGATTCACCTGTTTCATTTTCAGACCTCCTTGTTGCCGCCGAAGCCCTTGAAATGAACCTTTTTTTACAGTTCAGCCTGTTTTCGGGTTCGTCTTGGCTTCGAGCTGTCCCTGAAACCGGGAAAGCATTATGTAACCAAATAAACAGCTTGATTACATTCTTACAATCGGGAAAGGGATGAGAAAGGGGTGCGAAAAGCCTGAGAAATGATTGCCGGCTTGATCAATGGTGCGATAAAAAGGCAGAATCAGCAGCCGTAAAAAAGGAATCCCCGCCGGAGGCGGGTTCTCCTCCTGAACTGCCGCCTAGATGTCAAGTGAGGTCAGTCCTTCCTGAATGGCGAATTTGGTCAGATCAGCCACGCTTTTGGCATTCAGTTTGGCCATGAGCTGTCGACGATGCGTTTCGATCGTTTTCACACTCACGCCCTGCTGTGCTGCGATTTCCTTGGTTGTCCACCCCTCCGCGATTAATTGCAGCACCTGTCTTTCCTTGGGGGTCAGCGGGAAGGCGGCCTGGTCGTTGATCAGGGTGGGCACGGCCATGAGGTCGCGAAGGACTTCTCCCGTGATTTCCGGGCTGAGATAGGTTTGCCCTCGCAGGGTTGTGGCGATGGCTCTGGAGAGTTCCTCGAAAGCGGAATCCTTGATGACATAGCCGGAAGCTCCTGCCTGGAGCATGCGAATAACGTACTTTCGATCGGAATGCATGGATAGGGCGATCACTCTCGTTTGAGGAATCAGTTTTTTGATCTGTCGAGTGGCATCTATGCCGTTCAGATCCGGCATGGTGATATCCATAATGACCACGTCTGGGACAAGTTCTTTGGTGAGGGACACCCCGGCCCGCCCATTGTCGGCCTCGCCGACCACAGTCAGATTCGGAAATTTTTCAAGCATGAACCGCAGGCCGTCGCGCATGATCTGATGGTTGTCGACAAGAATGATTCTGGTTCCCATGTCCACCTCGTACGTATAAAGGGCTTCTCAACAGAGTTGAGGAGTTTTCAGTGTTACGAAACAAGTAACCGGTCTTGAATTTCAGGGGTTGGATATCCCTTACATCAAGGGGGATGGCCGGTCAAAATGATTTCTCTGATTTTTCCCTTGTTCGCTCTATTGAAAAACGAAATCGGAATACAATCAAGTATTCTCGCTGTCGGGTGACATCAGGGTTACACTTTTCGGGGGATCGCTTGTTTCTCCAATCCTGTCAGGCCCAGGACACGTGTTACTTTTGTCGTCACTCTTTTGCTGTCACTCAGCCGATTTCGTATTTCTTCAGCTTGTTGTGCAAAGTAGCTCTGGTGATGCCGAGCAGACGTGCGGTTTCACTCTTGTTGCTTCCTGTTTGCTCCAGCGTTTCCATGATGGCGATTTTTTCCAGCGAGGAAAGAGACTGGCCGCCGATGGCGGTTCCGCTTTTTCGCATGTCGGGAATCTGTTCATCATGGATGCCGATGGTCAGGGGAAGTTCCCGCTCCGTAATATACTCTCCCCGACACATGATCACACCCCGTTCAACTGCGTTTGCCAGTTCCCGGACATTGCCGGGCCATGGGAACTTAAGCAGTCTGTCCATGGCCTGTGGGGTGAACCCCTTCAATTGCTTGCGGTTGAGTGTGTTGAACTGCTGAAAAAAGTGGTCTGCCAGCAAGGGAATGTCCTCCCGGCGCTCGCGCAGCGGAGGAACAGTGATGGTTATGACATTGAGTCGGTAGTAGAGGTCTTCTCGAAATCTTGCATCTGAAACCTCGTCGAGGAGATCCCGGTTGGTTGCGGCAATGATGCGTACATCCACTGTGATGGTTGAATCACTTCCGACTTTTTGAATTTCCCCTTCCTGCAGGGCACGCAGCAGTTTGGCCTGAATATTTGATGCGATTTCACCGATCTCGTCCAAAAAGAGCGTTCCCTTATCCGCCTGCACAAACTTCCCGTTCCGGTTGCGTTCGGCTCCGGTGAATGCTCCTTTGACATGTCCGAAAAGCTCGGATTCCAAAAGAGATTCGGATAGTGCGGCACAGTTTACTGTTACCAGAGGTCCGTTGTGGCGCATGCTCAATCTGTGGATTTCTCTGGCCACCAGCTCCTTGCCTGTACCGCTTTCTCCCTGGATGAGTACTGTAGCGTCGGAAGGTGCCACCGTGTTGATCGTCTCCGCCAGGTCGCACATCGGCTTGCTTCGACCGATGATCCGTGAATCTTCCTGCTGCCCCAGTTTCTGCTTCAACTCCAGGTTTTCCGTTTTGAGGCGTGTATGTTCCAGAACCCTGGTCAATGTGTGTTGCAGCACATCGAAATCCAGTGGTTTGGTGAGGTAGTCGTACGCTCCGGATTTAAGGGCCTGCACGGCCGTGTCCACGGAAGAGTATGCGGTCATGATCAGCACGGGAATGGCCGGGTTGTACTTCTTGATCAGTTGCAGGGCCTCCAATCCCCCGACCCGGGCCATACGGATGTCCATGAGAATGGCGTCATAGGGAGATTTGCCGACCTTGTGAACGGCCACTTCGCCGTCGTCGGCCTCATCAATTGTGTACCCCCAACCGGACAAAACCGCCTTGAGCATGGTCCGGTGGCCGGAATCATCGTCTACAATCAGAATGTGTGCGTTCATCGGGAATGGCTCCTTTTCAAGGGGAAGGTGAGGGTGAATGTTGTACCACGGCCGACCGATGAAGAGACTTCAACCGTTCCCGCGTGGGATTCCATGATCTTGTGTACTGTGGCCAGTCCGAGT
The DNA here is from genome assembly GCA_041685265.1 of Desulfomicrobiaceae bacterium. Lineage (GTDB taxonomy): Bacteria > Desulfobacterota > Desulfovibrionia > Desulfovibrionales > Desulfomicrobiaceae > JAWLGC01. Next base: position 3,178 of record JAWLGC010000078.1, read on the forward strand.
CCGGTCCCGCTGTTTTTGGTCGTGAAGTAGGGGTCGAATATCTTGCCCAGGTCTTGTTCGGGAATCCCGGGACCGGTATCGGCGATGTGCAACAGCACATTGTTTCCTTTCCTGACGGCCGAGACTGAGAGGGTCCCTCCACGAGGCATGGCCTGGATGGCATTGAGGTACAGATTGATGAGCACCTGCAGCACCCTGTCCTGGTCCAGAGCCAGAACGGGGATCTGTTCAGAGATCCGGGAGGAGATTGTTATGCCGCCCGTGGCCGCGTCCTGGTGCACAAGGCGAAGGGAGTGGGCCACCAGGTCCTTGAGATGCACGTTCTCCAGATTGGGCATGGAAGGGCGGGCGAATTCCAGCAGTTCGGTGATGACCCGGTTTAACCGATCGGTTTCCTCGACCATGACCCGGGCAAGCTGTTTTTCCTCACTGTCGGTATCGAATTTCGATCCGAAATACGTGGCCAGCCCCTTGATGGAACTCAGCGGGTTTCGGATTTCATGGGCCACCCCCGCAGCCAGACTGCCAACTGCCGCCAGTTTTTCCGTTCTCCTGACCTGCTCTTTGAGGTCATCGGCCAATGCCCGGGCATCCATGAGCATCTTCTTGGAGGTTTTTAGTCCGAGGGCCCAGAACAGAGCCAGAAAGCCGGCCACCCCGAGAAGCAGCAGCAACCCTGCCACCAGCACTGTGGTGGAGCGATCCTTGTTTCGAGCCGAGGTAAACGGGGTGCGATCCAGCCCGAGAAAAATGAGTTGGCCGGAATCGTCACCCATTTTATGTTTGTCGATACCAGGCATGAATTCGGGTTTCGGGCATGGCAAACCAGGGGAGCAGAAATTGTCCCGCGACGGCCTGTGCTCCATGATGTGTCTGGTCATGGGACTGAAATTTCTGTAAACGACAAAGGCCGGCGAGGATTTTTTTCCGGAATCCAGAAACCATTGTATCTGTTCACCGGGACCAGGGCGAGGCATGTCCCGGGCCGGGTACAACGGCAACCCGATTCTGGACCGGTCACTGTGGGCCACAATGATTCCCTGGGGGTCGGTTACGCATATGAACAGGATGTCCGGCTGCCGGGCTGTCTCTTCGAGAAGGTGCTGCAACCTGATGCCCTTTCCGAACCGGCCCCGCATCCCTGTTCTGGCTCCCGCTTCCAGGGCCTTGATCAGGGCGCCTCCCTTTTCGCTCAGGATGCGTGATACAGTTCTGTCCTGACGCGTAAGGTCCATAAATGTGAAGACTGCAATAATCACGGCCAGAATGATTACGGCCACCGGGATGGACCACGGGGGGAAAATTTTTTTGGAAGTTCGGGGCATGGATAGCTCCATCGTTGTATTCTTTCGAACTGGGTGTATCAAAAATTGACGTTTGTATAAAATTTAGGCGGTACCGGACGTTTGTTTGTATAAAAATTATACGCGAAATGTCCATGAAGATTCTACCACCTGATCGTTTTATATTTTTTATATTTAAAACGAATAGTTAGTAAGTAATAGGTGATTTGGCACGGAGGGTGCAATAGGAGTTTCAATTCTAGCAAACACTGCACCAATTGGAGGTATGCAATGAAAAGAAACATGATCATCACCACCGCCGTCATCGCTGTTCTGCTGACCGCATCCCTGGTTTTTGCCGGTCGCTACGGAACCGGAAACTGCCCTCGCCAGGGCGGGGGAGCGGGATCCGGCCCTGTGCTGGAGCAGATGACCCCGGAGAAGCAGCAGGCATTTGAAACCCTGCGGCAGACATTCCGGGACAGGATGCTGACCCTTCGCGATCAGATGTGGGTCAAGAGAGCCGAGCTGCAGGCACTGAGCGTCAACCCCAACACCAAACCCGAGACATTGACCGGACTGGTCAAAGAGCTGGGAGACCTGCGGAGCACCATGCAGCAGGAGCGGAACAGCTTCCATGAGCAGGTCCGTAGCGAGATCGGCATCGAGCTCGGCAAGGGGCGTTTGGGGATGGGGAAGCGCAGGGCAGGTGCGGGACAGGGATGTCCCGGGGGAGCCGGCTTTGGTCGCCAGGGCGTGAATTGTCCGCAGCAGGGAAGCCCCAATGACACGGGCAAAAGTCGTGGGTACGGTTCAGGACAGGGCATGGGGCCCCGAGGCAACTGTCCCAATAACTAACTGATCGAGATTCGGCGGTGCTGATCCCGGGAGACGGCATCGCCGGATGTATTTATACCAGGCCATTTTGAAATACGGGGTTTTTCCCCGGACACAAAAAAAGCGACCAGCCGGACGGCTGATCGCTTTTTTTGTGTCCGGTTCAAGAGGACAATCACTCAGTGTCGAGTTCGGACATCTTCTGCTGGAAGGCGGCGATGGTCGCTTCGATGACGATGTCGCCCAGCTCATTGCGGCCGTCCCAGCCATGTCCCTGATACACATACTGATCCCTGAGTCTGGCCTCCAGCTCCCGCCTGAACTGGTCCGCCGGATACATGCTTTGCTCCATGCGCAGCCGGGTCATGGTTTCATCGAACACTTCACTATATTTTTGTTCCTGCCAGGATTCGGACATGGCATACACCTCTTTGTTTGGGGGGTTCCTTGTGGATGATCATCCCCTAGCCGGTCGTTTCCCGAAGGGCAACGGTTTTTCGTCAAGAGCGTTTTTCGTTTATCCGCAACCGAAAAAACAAGAAAAAAACACCCCGGACCATCCCGGCTCCTCTCCTGCTTTTTTATACCTTTCGTGTTCCGTGGAACAGTATTTTCTGAAAGCCTAACCATCTAAAGAAAGAATTCTCTGAACGGCAAACAGCTATTTCTTTCGCACCAGCTTTACCTCTTCCACCAGGGAGTAGAGCACCGGAACCACGAACACGGTCACGATGGCGAAGACCATACCGCCAAAAGAAGGGATGGCCATGGGCAGCATGATGTCCGATCCTCTCCCCTGCGAACTGAGAATGGGCAGCAGGGCCAGGATGGTGGTGGCCGAGGTCATCAGGGCCGGGCGAATTCTCCTGGAGGCTCCCTGAAGAACCGCCAGACGAATCTCCCGTACCGAACCGGGGCTGCGGTCACGCCTGCTTTCGTTCAGAAAGGTGGCCATGAGCACTCCGTCGTCCGAGGCGATGCCGAACAGGGCCAGAAATCCGACCCAGATGGCCACACTCAGGTTGATGGGACCTACCTGAAACAGGTCCCGCATTGATTGGCCCAGTACGGAGAAGTTCAGGAACCAGTCCTGCCCGAAGAGCCAGATCATGACGAATCCGCCGGACCAGGCCGTGAAGATGCCGGAAAAAACCATCAGGGTCACGGCCAGGGATCCGAACTGCAGGTAGAGGATAACCACGATGAGCAGCAGGGCCAGTGGGAGGATTACGGCCAGTTTCTTCTGGGCCCGGATCTGGTTTTCATAGCTGCCGGCGAATTCGATGGACACTCCGGCCGGGATGACCAGCTCTCCTGTCTCCATCTTGTGATCCAGCCAGGCCCGGGCGTGTTCGACCACGTCCACCTCGGCGAATCCTTTTTTCTTGTCGAACAGCACGTACCCGAGCAGGAAGGTGTCCTCGCTCTTGATCATCTGCGGCCCGCGCACGTATCGGATCTCGGAGAGCTGTCCCAGCGGGATCTGCTGCCCTTCGGTCCCGGCGACCAGGATGGACCGGAGTGCCTCCACCGAGTCGCGCAGCTCGCGCTGATATCGGACCCGGACCGGATAAACCTCGCGTCCTTCCACCGTGGAGGTCAGGGTTTTGCCGCCCACCGCGGCTTCGATAACCGCCTGGACCCTGCTGAGCATGATCCCGTGCCGGGCAATGGCCGCCCGGTCGATGACGATTTCCAGGTACGGTTTTCCTACGATGCGGTCGGCAATGACTGCGGCCGGCTGCACCGAAGGTACCTCTTTGAGGAATCGCTCCAGGTCCAGGGCGACTCCTTCGATGGTCTGCAGGTCCGGCCCCTTGACCTTGATGCCCATGGGTGCGCGCATTCCGGACTGAAGCATAACGATACGGGCTGCGATGGGCTGCAGTTTCGGGGCCGAGGTCACCCCGGGAATGTCCGCAGCGGCCACGATTTCATCCCAGATATCGTCGGGACTGTTGATCCCGGACCATCGGTCGCGTCCCGGGTTGAGAGCCGGATCAAGGGGGGCTCGCCAGATCCTGAACGGGGTTCCTTCGGGGTCCGGAATAAGTCGGTTCGATGCGTCCCGTTCGTAGTACCCCTGCACCAGGTAGGGGTATCCGTCGTCGGCCGGAAGCGGGGTACCGCTTGCGGATCGGAAGTAGTCCTTCTGGTCCGGATCGAACCTGAAGCGGAGCCGGTCTCCGGATTCATCCACCAGATATCTGGGATGATAATTGATAATCGTCTCGATCATGGACACCGGCGCCGGATCAAGAGGGGTGTCGGCCCGGCCCAGCTTTCCCACGGCGGATTCCACTTCGGGGATGCCCGTGATGGCCATGTCCTGCATGCGCAGCACCTCGTGCACCTCTCCGATTGAGGCGTGGGCCATGGTTGTGGGCATGTACAGGTAGGAGCCCTCGTCCAGCGGCGGCATGAACTCCTTGCCCAGACCCGGAAACTCGTGGGCCAGGCCGGTCATGACTTTTGTGGATCGGATCTGGTCCGGGAGCCACCCGGTCAGGGCGGGAAAACCGAGCCAGATCACGGACCCGATCAGGGTCAGGAACAGGGGCAAAGGGAGAAAGAGCAGCTTGTGATCCAGACACCAGGCCAGCATTTTCGGATAGCCGAGTCTAAACAGGAAGAAGAACCCCATCAGGAAGCCGATGACGCCGGCCACAAAGAGGATATTGAGCGGATTTCCCTTTTCCGGCCCTAAGGGCAACCAGTTTACGGCCAGAAGGATGGTCATTGCACCAATGAGTATCCAGTTTTCGGCCAGGCGGACATATCCGGTCATCTGTTCCGGGAGCAAAGGGGCGACGGTCCGATATACGCCCAGGTAGATCAAAGGAATTCCGAGCCAGGCGTTCAACCGCAGGGATACGGCAGCTCCGACTCCGATCAGGGCTGCCGCCCCGAGTATGCGGGTCAGTCCGGTCGTGTGCCTGCGCTCTTTGAACAGTATTCGGGCCAGGCTCGGCAGGACGGTCAGGGCCACGATGATGGAGGCGATCAGAGCAAAGGTTTTGGTGTAGGCCAGGGGCTTGAACAGTTTGCCTTCGGCCCCTTCCATGGCAAAGACCGGCAGAAAGCTGACAATGGTCGTGGCCACGGCTGTGAGCACGGCCCCGGCTACCTCCGAAGCGCCCTCGAAGATGAGGGTCGTCCTGGATCTGCCCGTCCTGTCGGAGTCGATTTTTTTGAGGATATTTTCGCAGATGATGATCCCCATATCCACCATGGTCCCGATGGCGATGGCGATGCCGGACAAGGCCACGATGTTGGCGTCCACTCGGAACAGCTTCATGCCGATGAAGCACATGAGCACGGCCAGCGGGAGCAGGGAGGAGATGATCAGGGAACTCTTGAGGTGCATGACCGCCAGGAGAACCACAATAATGGTGATCATGATTTCCAGGGTCAGGGCCTCGTTCAACGTCCCCAGGGTCTCCTGGATCAGTCCGGACCGGTCGTAGAAGGGGACTATGGTCAGGGTGCTTTTCGTTCCGTCCGCAAGAATTTTGGAGGGCATGCCCGGGGAGAGTTCACGGATTTTATTCTTGACGTTGTCGATGACCTGCAGCGGGTTTTCGCCGTACCTGACGACAACCACGCCGCCCACGGCCTCGGCCCCGCCCTTATCCAGCACACCGCGTCGTCCGGCCGGCCCCCGGGACACCCGGGCCACGTCGCGGATCGTGATGGGAATGTTGTCCCGCACGGCCACCACGGCCTGTTCGATGTCTTCGATGCTCTTGATAAACCCGATCCCCCGAATGACGTATTCTACCCGGTTGATCTCCACGGTGCCGGCCCCCACGTCCAGGTTGGACATGCGCACGGCCTCGAAAACCTGTTCCAGGGTCACATCTGCGGCCCGCATGGCATCCGGGTTGACGTCGATCTGGTACTCTTTGACGAATCCGCCGGCCGAAGCGACTTCGCTGACCCCTTCGGCCGACATGAGACGGTACCGCACGTACCAGTCCTGCACGGAACGGATTTCGTCCAGGTCCCATCCTCCGGTGGGGTTGCCCTGTTCATCCCGTCCTTCCAGGGTGTACCAGAACACCTGGCCAAGGGCCGTGGCATCCGGGCCCAGGGTTGCCCGCACCCCCTCGGGGAGTGTGTTCGGGGGCAGGGAGTTGAGTTTTTCCAGGAGCCTGGACCGGGACCAGTAGAAATCCACGCCCTCTTCGAATATGACGTAGATGCTGGAAAAACCGAACATGGAATAGGACCGCACGGTCTTCACCCCTGGAATGCCCAGCAGGGACACGGTCATGGGGTAGGTGATCTGGTCTTCAACATCCTGCGGAGAGCGGCCGGCCCACTTGGTGAACACTATCTGCTGGTTTTCACCGATATCGGGGATGGCGTCCACCGGAACCGGATCCCGGGGCAGGCCACCCAGGTCCCAGTGAAAGGGGGCGACCATGGCCCCCCAGCCAATCACGAGCAGGGTGAGCAGAAAGACCACCAGCTGCTGTTTCAGGCAGAATCGGATGATCCGGTCCATGAGCGATGCGGGAGCGGGAAGTTCGGGCATGGCGGGTATCCTACTGTTCCTTGAGTTGACGCTTGATTTCGCCGCACCGGTACATGGCTTCGCCGAAATAAGGGTTACGCAGATCCCGGTCCGGCTGCAGCCAGGTGGCCCCTTTGTTCTCGAAGGCCATAGGGCAGAACATCTCGTACAGCGGACCGTCCACGATGATCCCAAAGGCCATGATTGTCTCGGTTAATCCGACGGACAGGGGCTCGAATCCGATCCTGCCGTCCACGATGTTCGTGGCTGCCCCCAGCTGATCAATGCCCTGGCGGATCAGAGTCAGTTTTTCCATCCACAGTTTGTGTTGGGCGTGATCGAGCAGAGCCATGTCCACGCCGTCCACGGCGGCTTCCAGATCCGGAAGGACCTGTCCGGCCGCCGTGAAATCGTCTGCGGCCAGGGCTTCCATGATGGCGGAGTAGTGGAGATAGACCGCCCCAAGCTGAGCCTGGAATTTTGTGGGGGCGCTGAGCCGGGATGACTCCGAGGGTACGGGAAAGGTTCGGGTCAGACGCTGGAAATGATTTTGAAACTCGGCTTCCACCCTGGTTATCCGGGCCATTGTGTCCGCTTCCGCTCCGAGGACCGCATCGTTGGTCAGGAGCATGGACAGCTCCTTCCAGTGCAGGGCCGCGTCGCCTTCGAGTCCCGAACCGTCCACGGAGCTAAGAAATTTCTTCAGGGCGGCAAAGGACTGCCTGGCTTTTTCCAGTCTTTTGGAGCCGACGGCTTCACTTGTTTCCCGTGCCCTGTCGGCCAGTATGCGCAGTTTGGAGGCGAACAGCTCCGGAACGCCGAATGCAGCTGTTTCCGGCGTCGTTTGGGACTCGTCTTTCGGCATACTTTCGCCGTGGTCGTGTCCTGCGTGCCCGGAAGGAGGCGGACTGTCTCCCGGGGTCATCATGCTCGGCCTGGCCATGATCTGCAGGGCCGAGTCGATCTTGAAATTTCCTCTGGTGACCACCATTTCCCCTTCTTTAAGACCGGATCTGACCACGTAGACCCCGTCGCCTCGTCGGCCGAGAACCACTTCCCGGCCTTCGTAGGTCCCCTCCCGGTCCGGCACGGCCACGTAGACAACCGCCCGTTTTCCAGTAAGAAGCGGTGCGGATTCCGGGATGACAAGTTCTTCCACATCCTGATTGTTGCCCGGCTGCGGACGGTGTTCGGCGTGAACGAACATGCCCGGTTTGAGCACTCGATCCGGGTTGGGCACCTCCAGGCGAATGTCCACGGTCCTGGTCTTCGGGTCCACGACAGGGTCGATATAGGTCACCCGGCCCGTAAATACCCTTCCCGGGTGGGCTTTGGTCGTGAACTGAACCGTTGCTCCGGTTTCGATCCAGGGAAGGTCCTGCTCATACGCCTCAAGGACCACCCAGACCCGGGACAGATCGGCTACAGTGTACACCGGGGTGCCGGTGGAGACATATTGCCCCTCGTTGACCAGTTTTTCCAGGACGATGCCGGCCTGGGGAGCGAACAGGGTGGTATGCTCGGTCACAGTGCCCCGTTTTACGATCGCATCGATCTGAGTCCGGGAGAGCCCGAGCAGGTGCAGTTTTTCCCGGGCAGAGGTCACGGTCTGCCGCGCGGATTTGCGAATCAGTTCCAGGCTGCTCTTCCCGAGTCGCTGCTGCGCCTTGACAGCCTGGATCAGCTCGGCCTGTGCCGCGATGAGTTCCGGGCTGTAGATGCGGGCCATGGGCCGGCCTTTTTCGACCTCCGTTCCAGTCGTATTTATGTATAGATGGTCGATGCGCCCGCCCATCCGGGAGGTGATGGTCCGGTAACGGGCTTCGTCGTAGGTCACAGCCCCGAGCAGGGAGGTGGTCGTCTCCAAAACCATCCTGGTTACTGGTGCCTCCTGGATTTGGGCCAGCTTGCGGGCTTCATCGGAAAGGCGCATCTGACGCAGGCTGACATCGGCCCCTCCCTGGTCCTCCCCCGTTTTAAGGGGGATGAGATCCATGAAGCACCAGTAACCAGGATGGTTTTGGAGACGACCACCTCCCT
>JAWLGC010000079.1:0-11838 GCA_041685265.1 Desulfomicrobiaceae bacterium
ACTGGTGATCTCCTCAAGCGAGGAGGCGGACTGGGTGGCGCCCTGGGACAGGGACTGGCTCGAGTCCGAAACCTGGGCACTGCCCGTGGCGATCTGTTCGGCTGCAGTGTGGACCTGACCGAGAATCTCGTTCAGACTTCGAGTCATGCCCTGCAGCGCCCTGCCGAGCTGATCCCGTTCCGAAGCCAGAGTGACATCCACGGCCAGATTGCCTTGCGCAATCTGTTCGGCCACTCCTGCAGCTTTCTGCAGGCTTTCCGCCATCTCGTCCAGGGCCCGACCAAGCTGTCCCACCTCGTCCCGGGAATCGAGATTCATGCGCCGGGTAAAATCACCGTCCCGGATCGTTCCGGCCAACAGGGCCGCATTTCGAACCGGCCGGGCAATGCCCCCGGCCGCAAACCACATCACGGCAATGGCTGCCAGGCCGATACCCACGCTGACAACGATCTGCCACCAGGCACTGTCCGCGCCCCGCTCCTGAAGCCGGTCGGTGAGTTGATTGACCTGCGCAAGCACGACACTCTCGGGCACCCTGATGACCGCCCCCCAGGGTTTGCCGGTATTTCCAAGGGAAATGGACGCGTAGGCCGTGGCCATTCCGGTTTTGGCGTCTATGGAGGCCCGTGATGTTCCGGAACTGATGACCTGCAACCCCTCTTCCCAGGTTTCCGGGAACAGATTCTTCATGTGCTTGCCGATCATATCCGGGTTTTCGCTGCTCCCCACAACCAGGCCGAAGTCACTGACCACGGTCACGTCCCCCTGACCATCCATAAAATCGGTGTCCACCTGCTCACAGAGCTTCTGAACGAAAGAGAGGTCATAGTCCGCACCGGCCACTCCGTAAAAGGTTCCATCAACGATGATGGGCACGGACATGGTGGCCAGCCAGACCTGTCGTCCCTGCACGATGTAGGGCAGCGGGCCGAGCACACTCTCGGTGCGGTTTTCCTTGGGACCGATATACCACCCCCCCTTGGGCACTCCATTTGGATGCCTGGCCCGGGAATCATACTCGACCAGAGCCTGTACGTCGATCCGCCCGGATCCGTCTCTGGTCCAATAGGGTGTAAACCGCCCGGTGACCCCGTTATTACCGTTTTCCCCGGTGCGGAACATGGCGTCCTTGCCGTCAAAGGCGTCAGGCTCCCAGCAGGAATAGGTACCGTTGAACTTGGGATTCTTTTTCAACACGTTAAAAAGAACAGCATTGAACTGATCCCGGTTCATATCCATTTTTGCCCGACCCTCTCCGTCAGTCTGTTTCAGGACCTCGAAGGTCTGGGCCATGGTCCTGGCCGCATCCAGAGCGAGTTCAAACTCCGCCTTGAGAAGCCCGGTCTTCTCCCCGGCCAGAGTTTTCAATCCTTCAAGGGCGGTTTTGGTCTGCAGGTCGGAAACTCTTTCCTGCGTAAATTCCCTGGTCTGCCCGGAGGCAAACAATCCGTAGCCGACAACCGATCCCACGGCGACAAACAGACACAGCCCGGCGATCACTGCGATCTTGAGTTGAATGGATGTAAACTTCATCCCCTCTCCTTTCTGAGATTGACGTCAAAGCTGCAGCCCCACTCCCAAGAGCCGAACCTGCCCCCGAAATCCGGGTTCAGCCGCGAAAAACAGTTTTTCACTTTCCTGATCAGGAAAAGAAGAGCACAGGTCATACCAAACCCACTGCTTCTGTTCAAAAAAGAGCAACCTCTCAGGGTAATGGATCTTTTTTCCTTCGCCCGCGGGCCCGGTCTGGCCAGGAAAAGTTTTTTCCCAGAAACGCATCCTTTTGACCCGGTACATTCTGACCCGACGGGTCAAATTCCACCCGCGACAGAGTTTATGGATCCGAGCGAAACTCCGTCAGGATTGCCCTCCCCGCCCCGCGCTCCGCTGCATCTGGCTGAGGACAGGGTTTCACTGAGATCGATACAGGAAAGAGGCGGCCCGGATGCAGCCCCCTGCTGATTCGACAACGCAAAAAGAAACCGAGGCAGAACCTCGGTTTCTCAGATCTCAAACAGGTCATGTCGGCAACACCGTCCGCCGGCTCAGTCCACGATCACCCCGGCATATCCGACCACCTGGGAGTAGTCCCCGCTCGCGTCTCCCGAGGTCGCATACCGGACCACCTCCGCCCTGGTCGCTCCGAGTTCCCGGGCCGCAGTCAGCCCCACGGTCATGGGCAGCACTCCGCACATGGAGACGGACTCGTCACGCACCGTTCGGAACAATCCCTCCGGATCCAGTGCTTCAATACGATCCAGGGCGAGGCGATCCCGTCTTCTGGTCTCGGTATCATCGAGAAAATGATTCATGTCCGAGCTGACCACAATAGTAACATTTTTTTTACCGCTGCGGATCACCTCGGCCAGGCCCTGCCCCAGTTCCAGTAACGTGGCCGGATCGGGCCGGGCAACAGCCACGGGCACGATACGCAGGTGCGGATTTTTCGCAGCCAGAAACGGAAGATTGACCTCCAGAGAGTGCTCGTACACATGGGCTCGGGTGTCCGCCTCCGCAGCAGGACAGGAGTGAACCACCTTCCGGGCCAGATCAGCATCCACCTGCAGAGCGCCCCCCGGAAACAGCCACCTGCCGTCGGGCCAGACCGCCACTGGGGCTCCCCGGCCGGTATGATTGGGACCGAGCAGAATCACGGTTTCCCCCAGGGCGGCTTCGGCCAAAGTCCGGCCGGCCACCTGTCCGGAGTAGACATGCCCGGCATGGGGGACCATGGCCAGCAGGGTCTTCCGCTCCCGGACCGGTCCGGCGCCATCCATGTATGCGATCACATCCCTGGCCAGCGCCTGCGCCGACCCCGCATAAAACTGTCCGGCTACAACGGGTTTCCTGTCCATCTCGGCCTCCTTTAACAGCAATTACATCCCTTTTTTCTTCAGCTTTTCCACCAGGGTGGTCCGTTTGATGCCCAAGGACTCGGCCGCGCGGTTTCTGTTTCCTCCGGTTCCCTGCAGGGCCTCGGCAAGCAGCCGGGTCTCGACCCGTTCGAGAAACTCCTTCAGATCGAGATTGAGCTGGTCCAGATCCCTGATGGTCGGCCACTGAAACGCTCCTTCAAAGCCCCTGTCTCCCGGTTCCACCACCGATACCGGCAGGTCCCTCAACCGGAGTACCTTGGTCCGGCAGGCAGCAGCGGCCGAAGCCATGACTTCCTTGAGTTCATTCAGATTACCCGGCCACGAATACTCCTTGAGGACTGTCACCAGGTTTCCGGTCAGTCCGGGAACCGGCCTGCCTCTGGCCAGACAGGCCACGGTCAGAAAATACTCTCCCAGAAGTCCGATATCCGCCCCCCTGTCCCGAAGGGCGGGCAATGCCACCGGAATACCGCCGAGCAGTGAATACAGATCCTCCCGAAACCGACCTCGACGAACCTCCCCGGCCAGATCCGCCGAGGTCCCGGCCACAATCCGGACATCAGCGGGGACTGCCCCCCGTCCCCCCAGGCGGACCACGGTCCCGGAAAGCAGGGCCCGGAGCAGGCCGGCCTGCTGAGCCAGATCCAAACACTCGATACCGTCCAGAAACAGGGTGCCTTTCCCAGCCCTCTCCAGCACGCCGGAGACTGCCCGTCCGTTTCCTCCCCGCTCCAGCCCGAAAATACGGGCGGCAAATTCCCGGGGATCATTTTTCCCTATACGCAGAGCCTGAAAGGGGCCCGTTGCCCTGTGGCTGCGGGCATGCAGGTTACGGGCGAAAAGCTCCTTGCCGGTGCCGGTCTCTCCGGACAAAATCAGATGCCGTTCCAGCGGGGCCACGGCCCGCAGGACCATCCGCGCTTCACGGATGGCCGGGCAGTCTCCCAGCAACCGGGGCAGGGGAGTGGCGCGTTCGGTCATAAAAGTGGTCTGGATCTGTATCATAAGGGTCACGTGTCAATATGATGACGGTCTGTCAATGGCCTGGATTCCCGCACCTCTTTGAGCTACATGGACCACCATGACAAACCATACACTTCTCCCGTTTCCGAGCGGGTCCCGCGTAGCCCGGTTTCTGGGCCGGGAAAAACGATTCCTTGTGGAAGCCGAAATCAACGGCACCCGGATCCGGGCCCATACCAACAATTCCGGCTCCATGCTCGGCCTGCTCAGGCCCGGCATGGAGATTTTTCTTTCCCCGGCAGCCAATCCTAAAAGGAAGCTCCCCTGGACCCTGGAGCTGGTCAGGCCGTCCGGTGACTGGGTCGGCGTCAACACTCTGACCCCAAACCGACTCCTGAAGAAGGTATGGGAGCGGGAACTGATCCCCGAGTTGTATGGATACGGCGAATTCAAGGCCGAGGCGAAAATCGGTGACAGCAGGCTGGACGCCAGGCTGGACGGTCCGGACGGGAGCTTCTGGATCGAGGCCAAGAACGTGACCATGGTCGAGGACGGGGTGGCCTGCTTTCCGGATGCAGTCACCACACGGGGGCAGAAACATCTGGCCGAGCTGATCGCCCTGGCCGGGCAGAACGTCCGGGTCGGGTGCTTCTACCTTGTACAGCGTCCGGACGGAGAGTGTTTCGGACCGGCCGACTTCATTGATCCGGAATTCGCCAGACTGTTTTACGAGGCCATACGGGCCGGGGTGGAGATGCTGCCCTATGTAGCTGAGGTATCGGAAGAGGGGCTCGGGCTGGGACGACGGCTGCATGTGGTGCAGACATAAATAGAAGGGACGAGCCAAAGCTCGTCCCTTTCATACATGTACCAATTGCTTATTCCTGTTCACCTTCCGGCTCGGGGTGATACGGCCGTTTTCCCTTAAGGCGACCGTTTCCGGCCTTTTTGGGGATGATCAACACCCGTTTCATGGGACCTTCGCCCTTGCTCCGAGTCTGAACGGTCCGGTCTTCCTGCAGGGCGATGTGCACAACCCGACGGTGGTAGGAGCTCAAAGGGCGGGAGGATTGCACCCGGCCGGACCGCCTGGCCTTGTCGGCCAGATACTCGGCGGTCTTCTTGAGCTGATCTTCCTGTTTTTCCCGGTAATCACCTGCATCGAGCTGAACCCGAGGCACGTCGGGCCATTTCTGGGAGACCATCCGGTTGGTCAGGTACTGCAGCGCAGTGATGGTCTGACCGTCACGACCGATGATCAGCCCGGAATTCTCTTCATCGTGGATAACCACTTCGATGGGATCCGTGGCCATATCGATGGACAGATCCGCGTTGCCCACAATCGCCTCGAGCAGGGTGGTCACCGTGGCCTTGATATCCGACTCAACCTCCTCGGCATGCTCCGGGGGGATCGAAACGACCCGGGAACGAGCCGGAGAAGAATCCTGTCGCTCTTCCGGTGCGGACTCCCTGTTGCGACGCGGCGTTTTTCCACGAACAGGCTCCTCGCGCGGCTCCTGCCCTGCCCGAGAGAGATCCGGGTCCACAGCAGGAGACGTCGGGGCGGCAGAAGATTCCATACGCCTGTCCGCGCCCTGTGCCGCTTCCCTGGGGGCCGGCTTTTTAGGAACAGGCGACTTTTTGGGAGCAGCCGTTTTTTGGGATTCAACCGGTTTTTTTGGTTCAGCAGACTTTTTTGGTTCAGCCTGCTTTTTGGGTTCAGCCTGCTTTTTGGGTTCAGCCTGCTTTTTTAGTTCAGCCTGCTTTTTAGGTTCAGATGGCTTTCTTGGTTCAGCCGATCTTTTCCGCTCCGGGGCCTTTGCCTCCGTCGGCGCGGACTCCTCCTGCGTCGAATGAGATGAAATCGTCCCACGCATCCTGGCCTGAATCCTGGCCCGCTTCACCCCGACAAGCCCGAAAATTCCCTTGGAAGCTCCACTGAGAATCTCGATTTCCAGGTCATCACGATCCTTGTCGAAATGGTCACACGCGGCCTGAATGGCCGAATCGATATCCTTTCCTTCAAAGTCTCGAAATTTTTTCATATGCACTCCTTGGTGCGCCCGGCCGGGCCCCTGGGGAAGGTGCCCATACATAATTCCCGTATGAGGTCCCCCTTTTACGGGACGACAGGCTGTTCTTTCGACGGACACCCGGGTCGGGGTGCCCGTCGAAAGATCTCGCACAGGGCCGGGACTGTTTGACGTCGCTGATTACGCCTTCCTGATCATCATCCACTGCTGCCCGATGGACAGAATGTTATTCACCATCCAGTACACAACCAGCCCGGAGGGGAAGTTGAGAAAGATGAAGGTGAATACGACCGGCATGAAGAGCATGATCTTGGCCTGCATCGGGTCCCCGGGCGAAGGTGTCATCTTCTGCTGCAGGAACATGGTCGCACCCATGATCAGCGGCGTCACGTAATAGGGGTCCTTGGCGGACAGATCGATCAACCAGGGCAGATCCGTAAACGGAACATGCGGAATGAACACGGCGTGGCGCAACTCGATAGCGCCCAGCAGGGCCTGGTACAGGGCGATGAACACCGGAATCTGCAGCAGCATGGGCAGACACCCGCCGGCCGGATTGACCTTGTAGGTCTTGTAAAGCTGCATGAGCTCCGCATTCATCTTTTCCCGATCATCAGAGTATTTTTCCCGAAGCTGGGCCATCATGGGCTGGAGCTTCTTCATCTGCTCCATGGACTTGTAGCTCTTGTGGGACAGGGGCCAGAACAGGATCTTGATCAGGATGGTCAGCAGGATGATGGCCACCCCGTAGTTCCCGACATATCCGTAAAAATACTTCAGCCCGGTGATCAGGGGCTTGGCAATGATGTCGAAGAATCCGTAATTGATGGAGGCCTTCAGGTCATTGGGCAACAGGCCCAGGGCCGACTCGGTCTTGGGGCCGAGATAGTAGGAACAGGACAGCTCCCGCTGCATCCCCGGATCGATATTGACCATTTCCCCCAGGGTGAGCCGGTAGACGTCGTCTTCATATTTGGCCCGCATGGTCATGTCCCCGGAAGTGGGCACCAGGCCGACCATGAAATAGTTGCTCCCGATACTGCCCCAGCGAACAGGGGTCTCAGACTGAATACCGAGTTTCAGATCATCCAGATCATCTTCTTCCTCCAGCCCGGAAGGTAGAAGGTAGGAGACCCTGGTCGGGTTGTAGGTGTCCCCTTCGGCGGAAAGTCCGATGCTGGACAGAGTGAAGGAGAGATCGCCCCGAACCTGGGCAGCCGAGGTGTTGGCCACCTTCAAATCTTCGCGAATCTCGTAGCTGCCGGCAACAAAGGTCAGGGTCCGGGTCAGCTGCACGCCTCCGACGCGGCCGACAAAGGTCAGAGTTTTTTCTTCGCCCCCGGTCAGATTCAGATCGGCCCCGTCAAACCCCCACTCTCCCTGGTTCCAGGTCGGGACCCGGTTCCAGATCACTCCGAGAGGAGCCTTGCTCAGGGCCCGGGCCGCAACCAGATCTATATTAGCGGAATCCTTGTCCACGGTCTCCTTGTACTCTTTGAGCACAAAATGTTCGATGACCCCGCCGGCTGTATTGAATACGGCCCTGTACAACGGGGTATCCACGGTGACCTGCTCCCCTTTGGTGGGAGTGAATGTGGCGGCAGTGACTTCCGGGGCGACCGGTTTCTGGATCGGGGCCATGGGTTCG
The DNA here is from genome assembly GCA_041685265.1 of Desulfomicrobiaceae bacterium. Classification (GTDB taxonomy): domain Bacteria; phylum Desulfobacterota; class Desulfovibrionia; order Desulfovibrionales; family Desulfomicrobiaceae; genus JAWLGC01. The sequence goes on from JAWLGC010000079.1 coordinate 7,521, forward strand.
GAAACGGCTTCCTGTTGCTGCGCCGTCCCGTTATCCACGGGCAGGGGGGGCTGAACCGGGGGAAAGAGAAAATTCCAGACGATGAGTACAGCCAAGGAGAGAGTGACTGCAAGTATGACACGACGATTATCCATCGCTTTGGTCTCCTAAGGATATTGAAGTTGTTTGTGCCTCACCCGGCTCGGGAACGAGATCCACTCCGCCGGCACACAGCGGGTGACATCGAGCGATTCTTTTGACGGCCAGCAGGCTTCCGCGAAACGCACCATGAAGAAGTATCGCCTGTCTGGCATATTCGGAACAAGAGGGATAAAATCGGCAGCATGGCCGATACACGGGAGAAAGAATCAATTGATACAAAGAGATGAGATGGGCGAGGAGAGTACGCATACCTATCAGGTATATCCTATTCCGAACCCGGAGGTCTGGTCCGGGCATGGATTTTTCGTAGCAGGGGAGTCAATTCGCTCTGCACCTGAGCAAAATCAAGTCGATTCACATCAATGGCCTTTTTGGGGATGACCACCATGTCCAGGGGGAGGGAGATCCGCTCCTGATGAAGACGAAAAAATTCCCGGACCAACCGTTTGATCCGGTTCCGACGAACAGCTTTTCCCACTTTCTTGCTCACCGCAAGACCGAGGCGCCAGGAACTTTCGTTTTCCGCACGTTTCAGAACGATAAGGATGAAGTTCGCAGAAAAATAACGACGGCCCCGATCATAACATTCGAGAAAGTGGGGCCGTTTCGTTATGCGAAATTCTCTGGGAAAAGCTACGCTGCTAATCGCTTTCTTCCTTTCGCTCTTCTGCGGCGCAGGATAGCCCGTCCGCTTTTGGTCTTGGAACGGACCAGGAAACCGCAGGTCCTCTGTCTTCTTGTCTTGCTCGGCTGATATGTTCTTTTCATAATAACACTCTCCTTCAAAAAAAGTAAACTGCTCCACTAACCGCAATCAGCCTCTCCGTCAAGGGCGGATGCGCAGGATGTCCCGACCACGCGAGGGTGGACTTTTCCCTGCCACTGCATCAAAATAGCGTTCTGCCGGAACACTCCGCGCCTGCGGAACCGGCCCGTTTCTGCTCACCGCCAGCCCTTTTCGAGGATCGACTCCATGTATTTTTCCACACCCGGTTGGGATCTGGGCCTTTTTCGGACCGTGAACAGCGATCTGCGCTCCCCGATTCTGGACGTGGCCATGCCGCTGATCTCCAGTCCGATTTTCCTGTGGGGACTGGCAATCAGCCTGCTGCTGCGCCACCTGCAGCTCGGGAACAAAACCGCTCTGACCGTGCTTCTGGGCATGGGGATCTGCATCGGCATCTCGGACATGGGGTGCTCCTTTCTCAAGGACGCCACCGGCAGGCTGCGCCCCGTAAACCAGCTCGCCGGGGTACACTATCGTGAAGACGGCGAGTGGCGGGTCCGCCCCGCCAATTTTCAATCCGAAAAATGGAAAGGAAAATCCTTCCCGTCGGCCCATGCGGCCAACGCCATGGCTGCGGCCTGCTTTCTGGCCCTGCTGATCAAAAGACGCAGACACCTGGTCTGGCTGCTGCCCGGGCTGGTGGGATATTCCCGGATCTATCTCGGAAAACACTTCCCAAGCGATGTTCTGGCCGGCTGGACCTTCGGAGCCGCGGTAGCCACAATCGCCCTGGTCCTGCTCAGCCCGGCACTCAAAGGCCGCGCTCCCGGGCCCTGACAGCCCGCAGCCACCCCCGTCCGACCACCACCAGGGCACCGACCTGCCCCCAGAAAAGCACCGGGTCCCGGCGCATGACTCCTCCGGCTAGAACCACGAGTCCGGCCAGGAGAAACACAACCGTTCGGACCGGACCGGCAAGAAAAAACAGAGAGTGCCGCGTCTCCCGGCGCAAAGCCCCTTCTCCGAGAAACCCGGCCTGCAGCCCCAAAGCCACGGCGATCACCCATGCAGGCATTTCCTTCTCCCCCGGGACGATGTGGACACCCTATCGTTTTTCCCGCACCCGATATCTGATATGCCGTTTCTGCATCCACCGAACCGCAAGCAGATCATAGCTTGCGGCCAGAGCCCTGTCCCAGACGCCGTATTTGGAGACACCCTTGAGCCGGGGACGGTGATTGACTCTGACCTCGGCCACCCGGGCCCCTTCGAGCTTCATCAGGGTGGGAAGAAACCGGTGCATCCCGTTAAACATGGGAATGTTTCGAAGCATGGCCGTGCGCATCACCTTCAGGGAACACCCGGTATCCCGGACCGTCTCCCGGCTGATTCGATTCCTGACCCGATTGGCGATCGTGGAGGCGACCCGTTTGACCCAGGAATCCTGCCGACTGGCCCGCCAGCCGATGACCATATCCTGCCCCCTTGAAGCGTACGCCTCAAGCATGGCCGGAATATCCCGCGGATCATTCTGAAGATCCGCATCCATGGTCACGACCACCTCTCCGGCCGCCTCCCGAAACCCCGCCGCAAAGGCAGCCGACTGCCCACAGTTCTCGGCAAAGGCCAGATACCGGACCCGTTCGTCCGCGTCAGCCAGCCCGCGAATCACCTGCAGACTGAGGTCCCTGCTGCCGTCATCAATAAAGAGGAGCTCCCACTCCCGATCGATTCCAGCCAGGGCCGCCACCACTTCCTCGTACAGTATGGGCAGATTGTCCGCCTCATTATATACCGGAATAACTAATGAAATTTTATCATGTGCGTTTTTCATAAAAAAAGGAAATATAGTATTTGACAAAGGTTGTAAATCACGCATATAAGCTTTTCTTCAGTGACGCGGGGTGGAGCAGTATGGTAGCTCGTCGGGCTCATAACCCGAAGGTCGTAGGTTCAAATCCTGCCCCCGCTACCACAACAAATTCAAGGACCTGGAGGTAACTCCAGGTCCTTTTTTTGGTTCTTCCGGCTTGATCGCCCCTCAGGCATGGGAAATAAGAAGCCGCCCTCTCTCTTACGAACGCAGATCCGCTCCTGTTTTTTTTGTACGATCATCATTCTTCCCCACCAGCACGACCACAGTTTCCCGGCTTCTCCTCCCTCCGAATCAGGGTCAGGCAATTTATGCAATCACGACCACAGGTTCCCGGCTTCTCCTCCCTCCGAATGAGGGTCAGGCAATTTATGCAAACTTGTGCATATTTCCGCAGTACTCACCGACATCCTCCCCCCTGTCTCCTCCCTTTTCACCCCGCCATCCGCTCGCAACCACAAAAAAAAAGCCCGCCTCCCAAAAAAAAATCGGAAGCCGCAGGCTCATGCAACAAATCACCCCAACCCGGCATCAAACAGACGCACTTTTCCCCGGAAAAGCACGCTCTTTTCCTTGTGCACCCCCCCCCTGATCAGCCGTAAACCTTTGTCACCCTCCTACCCCGGGGCCAGCCGCTTGAGCGTACACAGACCGGTCACGCCCTTGAAGCCGTGAGCCGGCCGCTTTTTTCGCTTGGGCACCTTGTCCTGCAGCACCCGCCCCACGCGCTCCACATATGCTCTGGACCCGATCACTCCGGAATCCGAAAAGTAGCGGCACCGATACCGAAACAGCTCCACATCGCCCATAACGTACTCCCGCTTGCGCTCCCGACTGACCACGTCCCCATCCAGGCTCGCCCCTTTTCCGGTATCCACCGCCCCGGTTTCATAAACGAATTCCCGGTAGCACCGAAACCGCTCAGACGTATCCGCACCCATGTCACCGTGTCCGAAATCCAGACTCAAAAAATCCTCCCGGTTCCCGGACTGCACATGGTATCCCAAAGAACACCACCGATACTCCTCGGGCCTGGTCACAATTCCGGCCCGAACCGGATTCAGGTCGATGTAGGCCAGACAGTTGAGCAGAGCGTCGCCGTCCTCCACGACCAGGCTCTTGAACCGGTCTCCCCACAGGTACCCGCGCCGATCATTACGCTTGTTAAAGGCCCTGGAGAAAGACTCCTTGAGTTCCTTGGAAAATTCCGACAAGGACGACCATTTCTTCCGCAAATCATCGCCCTTCCCGGCTCCGGCTGGAAAAACACGCTTTTCCCCGTAACGCACCCGGAACCGACGACGCAGATCCTCTTCTGTCACATGCTCGGCCGGAAACATACGCAGCAGGATATGAAAATGGTTGTCCATCACGCAATAGCCCAGAATTTCTGTAAAATAAACCTGTGCGAGACTCTTGAGCCTGGTGACGAAATCATCTTTGTCCACGGCATCAAAAGGCAACCCCTCAAGGGCGGTCCTTGAGATGACATGATAAACCGTGGGGGCATCGGTGACCAGAAGACGGGGAAGGCGCGCCATGCAAGGAACCTCCGTGCTTAAAATAAACGGATACCG
>JAWLGC010000080.1:0-11815 GCA_041685265.1 Desulfomicrobiaceae bacterium
TCGTTGGTCAATGGTCCCATCCCTTTGGCCTTGCGCCCTATAAGGGCGATCATCCGAGCTTCCATCTCGAAAGATTCGAACTCGTTCATGCCCTCTTTGATTTTTCTGGCTGCCGGCTTCCCGCCGGTGGTATCCATAATCTCAATAATTTTAACCAGCTTCTGCTCTTCCTTGGCCCGAAACGGGATCCCTGACGGAGGAACAAGCGGGTCAGCCAGGCTGGGCACCCGGCCCTTCAGCTCTCCGCGCAGCCGCTTCGCTTCGGTGAAGTGCGCGGTCATGCGGTAGCCGGTGCCTTTCCCTATATAGAAAGGCTGAAATTCAAAGGTGTGCGTCCCGTAGACGAATGGCCCAGGCTTTCTCGGGTCCATGAGGACATACACATAATATTTGCGCTCAAGGTCATACATCGAAAGATGAAGTGCTCTCAGATTCAGGCACGAAGTCAGGAGCTTCCGGCGGTGTCCCCAGAAACTGCTCCAGCTTGATCTGGGCCTGTTGGTAGAGGGAGATGTATTTGTTGAACTGGATCTTCGCCCCGTCGATGCCTTCCTCAATCAGGTTGAAGCATTCGGCGCAGGCATAGTTTACAAGCAGATCCTCATGAAGAAACCCAGGCAGCCCATCAGGCTCGTCCTCATCTTCTTCCATCAGAACCGGCTTGCGGACAAAATACAGCCGAAGGGTTTCCGCTTCGGTCGGCACGCCCTGAAAATAGAGGGTGGCCCCCTGGACACACACAGTGTCCACAGGGGGCTCCTCGTCCTGGAACGGGAACCGGTCCAGGAATGTAGTCAGAGCATCAAGAATCGAAACCCTGCACGATTTCGTTATGTTGGCCGCGAAGTGCAGGTTCTTCAGGTACGTCGTCGGCATGGGAACCGAGATCCCGCCCCCGGGACAGGTCACGGTTTCAGAGGTGATCAGGTCCGGCAGCGTATAAACCGAAGCCAGCTCTCCAAGGCACTTGTTCATGGCGCCCAGAATGAACTCCTCCGAAAAGGATTCATCCTGGACAGCCTCAACGACTTTCGCGGTCAGGGTTTCGACATCCATGGTCTACCGAGCCTGGTTCTGGCCGATAACAAAAGGGTCAACAGTCAGCTCGACGGTGATCTGTGAAGCTGTGGCCAGGTTCACGTCGATCTCCAGCGGGGTGTCCAGAGAGAAGATCTGCTCCTGCTCGGCAGTGGTGACCAGATCGGTATACTGTGCGGTGGTGGTGCTCAACGCGGTGGCGGCCTGCAGATCAGCGGTCATGATCGTGTGATCAGCCCCGTTTTTCCCCAGGGTTACAAAGCTGGCCGCGTCGGCCTGGGCGGTCGACACGCAAACCTGAGCGCCGACCACGCGGCATTCATCAGAGAACGGAATGTGATACTTCTTGCTGGAAGTCGTTCCAGCAAGAGTGAATACAACTTTCTTCATCATGGCAGATTACCTCTATGTCCACGTGGACAGGGCTGCTCGTTTCCAGGTGTTGTCCGCAACGCATACGTAGATGTAGCCTGCCGTTACCACCACCTGTCCTTCGGTCCCCTCGGCGGCCGCCGAAGCCGGAGCTTCGGCGGCAATCCCGACCTCACCTTTCATGGCAAAGTCTTCCAGGGGTTTTGTGGCCTCAGCGCCGTCAACCAGGACAACGCGACCTTTAGCGTCCATAAATCCCATGGGTCACCTCCTTATGCGGGCTCAACCACGTTGGTGGCGACGATGTGCGCTTTCCGGTTGGTGCAAACCAGGTTGCCGGCCCAGCGGATGTTCGCGGTTGCAGTATCGGGCTGACGAATCGGGCTCTGCCACTGGGGCTTGGTGAAATTCCGCTTGGAGTGGGTGAGCACGTCCAAATAGCGGGTGTTCAGGCCGTAGATGAAACCGGAACGACACTTGGAGTCAGGAACGATGGGAGCGCCCTTGAACAAGATGTTGTCGAAACCAGCATCCAGGAGTTTCTTGTCGGAGTACCTGGCCTGGACCTGAAGGGTCCGCTCGAAAGCATCGACCAGGTCTTCCACGGTAATGTAGATGTCGGGCTTACCCTCGGCCGTCACGTCCAGACCGGCAGTCCGACGAATCTCCTGCATGGTTGCAAAAGACATGGTCTTCTCTGTGGTGATGACGTTGGCTTTCCAGTCCGGCATGTCCGCGGCTGCGATCTCACCGTACTGAATAGTGTCAGCCAGCTTGTTGCCGCTGGAGTCGATTCCAAACATGTCATGCAGGCCGTTGAAGGGCTTGGCGTTTGCGTCAGACCCCGCGGCAAGATTGTCAGAACGGCGCTCGTAGATCTCCGTCGACATAGTCTTACGGATGGACTTCTCAGCGTTCTTCAGCTTGCCCTGAAGCAGGTTGATGATTGCCAGATCACCGTTGTTGATCAGCTCGTCATCCATATCCATGGTAAGGGTTGCGAAATACGCAGCATACTCGAAGAATGCAGCGTTGAAGATCTCTTTTTTCGAGATCGGCATTTCACTCTTGGGTCCGTAGGAACCGGAGTGGGTTTCACCGTATTCGAGGTTGGTCTGGATCTTCTTCCCGCCGTTGTACTTTTTGCCGAGCTTCAAAAGCTTGAACAGAAGAACATTGGATTTGAAGTAAATATCAACCGGCTGATGGTTGTAGATATAGTCGTCGGTTGCTGCCTGAATTTCAGTCAGGTTGAGAGCCATAACTGATTCCTCCGAATATTATACAGACTGTCTAGTTCGCTGCAGTGCAGCCATCATTGAGTCTGTCGGGTTGTTTGAATCGCCCCGGGGCGGCGGTGTGGGGGCATTGCCTCCTCCGGTCGTGCCAACCTTCTGGTGAGGGTTCTGAGCTGCCGCCGAAATAGCCTGCTGCTGAGTCTGCTGAGCCTGGGCAAGCTGCGCTTTCAACTGCTCGTTCTCACTTTGAAGGGCCTGACTCTTCAGGTACTGGTGCGCCGCCGCCGGACTGCCCCCCAGGACCGGACTAAGCTTCGGGTCAGACAAGACCTGCTGGAGCTGACCAGAGCTGTACATTTCAACGAAATCAGGATTCTCCTGAGCGTACTGGGCTCGGGCATTCATTGCCTCGGACTCCTGCCGCTCCTGGTATCTGGCCAGGTCGTTGTCGACTTTCAGAAGCTGCGCGTCGGCAGCCCGCTGCGCCTCCCACTTCTGTTCGTTCAGGGCTTCGCGCTGGACCATATAGGTCTGCATATCAACATCACCGGTTTCCAGCTTTTGCTGAAGAGCCGTCTGTTGTTCCACGATCCCTGCGACCTGCTCCTGAAGGCCAGTGGTCACCTGTTCTCGTTGCTGGGCAACCTGGTCCTCAAAAGAGAGTTCAGGCTGCTGAGGTTGCTGGGGCTGCTGCCCCGGCTGCTGCTGGACCTGTCCAAGCCGCTGAAGAAGTGCTTCAGCGAACTTCTCGGCGGAATCCGGTTCTGCAGCTCCACCCTCCGGCTGGCCCTCCGTGGATCCCTCGGGAGGGGTTGCGGGAGGGGTGTTCTCTCCGCCCCCGTCAGCAGGCGGTGTTGCCGGCTGCTGACCTTCGGTGGTTACGGTCTGTTCGAAATTCTGTTCAGGTGCAGGGGCGTCGCCTGCACGATTGTCAAAAGATGTCTGGTTTCTCTGCACAACTTCCTGGGGCATATCGGTCTCCAAGTTTTGTAACCTTTAGGTAACACCCTGTCGAAACAGGTGTCAACGTCAGCCGCGTTCGACTATTCCTTTTTTTTTGAGATGGTTTTTGTAGTCTGTACGTGTCTCGATTGGTTTTTCGCCGTCATCCTGCAATGCGCCGCGAAGGTGATTGTCTATCCAGGGAGCTGTTTCCGTCTGAAGCCCTCCCTGGAAGGAGATCACCCGCCCGGACGGCGTGCCGCACGTAGGGCAGTCAAGAACGTCCGGAACTTCATTGATTCCAAAAAAGTCATCAAAGTCCGCCCGACAATACGGGCAGGCATATGTATAGATCGGCATTATTCCTCCGCTCCCTGCATAGCTTTAGGGGTCCCTGCTTCAGCCGGGGCTCCGGCTGCTCCCACACCGCCGCCGGGAGGGTTTGTTTGGGAACTGTCCCCGGGGCCGCCCTGCTCCTGAATGAGCTGGTTGTAGAGCATTCGCGCCACCTCTTCAGGCATTCCGGCCTGGACCAGGACAGCGAAGGCCGCCTGGAGCTGGGATTCGCCCATGCGCTCGACAATGCGCCTCCAGTCCGGGAAGTTGATCGCCTCAAGCAGGGCCTGCCGGTCGATCGCCTGGAGCTTGTAAAGCTCAACGGATTCACTTTTTATCTGGGACGAGGTTTTTGCTACCGTCGATCCGGACTCAACTACATAGTTGAATTTCCGTTTGACCATGGAAAGACCGTTGAGTTCTACCGGCCCGGACTCGGTGGTGACAACCTCCGGCTCAACCCCGAAGTTCTGATAAAATGAGATGAAGGCCCGGCCGCGTTCCCGGACAAGATAGTCCACAGCCCGGATCTTCGCCCGGATCAACACCGCGCCGCGCTCCTGGAGCATCTGGATCGCGCTGGCCGCAATGACCCCGCCGGAAGCTTGGCCCCGGTCGGCATCCTCGATCTGCGAGATCCGGTCAAAAAAGCTGACCAGGGTGGACAGAGCTTCGAACAGCCAACTCGGCGGCGTAGGCATCTGAAGCCATTTGATACCGGCCCCGACTGAGCCGGACACCGGCTGCAGGATCAACCGCGGGACATACCGGACTTTCGATGGAGAGATCTTGCAGTCCCTGGGGAGGATCAGCGGCGGGAACATCGCCATCCGCAGATACGACATAATTGCAGACCAAAGATCGTCGATGGCCAGGTTGATATCCCCAACCGTCTCGCACATCGAGTATCCCCACAACGAGGTGGTGTCTTCGTATGAATTGGCATGATAGAACGGAAACTTGTCGTAGAGGTATGTGTCCTGTACGGCCTCCACGGGCAGGGCGTGGTTGACATTAGGGTTCTTCATGTCGGCCAGGACGTGTTCCCCGTAGTTCGAGATCGTCACCACACGGACTCCGCCCGGGTACTTCAGCACCTCGACCTCCTCCTTGACCACCTTGACCTCGCCGGTCATCTCGTCCAGCTCTGTCTTCTGCAGTTCGCGCTTTTCGGTGGAGAAGTCCTTAACCCAGACCTCGATGACCAGCGCCCGGTTCAGCCGGATCTCCCCGCCCTCGCCCGGGTGGTTGACAGGGACATAGTTCCCGGAAGCGTTGACCGACCCCTGATACGTGCCGCGCTGGACCCGCTCGTCTTCCCGTTCTTCCCCCAGGAGGGCGGACAGCTCTTCGTCGGAAGAGATCCCATCCACCTCAAACTTCGCTTCCGCCTCTTCAACCTGCATCGGGTAGATGTGGCAAATATACGGGGCATCGCTCAGTTCCTCATAATACCCGGGAGCCGGCAGCACGGAATACGGGTCAAGGGGGATCGCTCGGCCCTGTTTTCGGGTGGCATCCCAAACAGCTTTTTCAATGGTGACGCCGTAAATCTCCTGATTCAGGACCGACTTTCCAAGAGACCTCTGCTGCTCTGCCTGAGACGACCAGGTTTTCAGCTTGACCGACAATGCCTTGCTGGCCTCGTCTTCCACTCCGTCTGCGCTCACCACCTCGGCCATCGGAGCTCTGGCCGTGACGTTGGCCACAGTCCTTGTGATGTTGGACTGCAGCAGGGCAAGGGAAAGCTTGGAGCGGGTTCCCTTGCCAGACAGATTCTTGATCACCCCGGGCCAGTGATCTCCGCGGAAAAGACGATAATTTTCATACCATTTTTCCGTCAAAAAATTCCGGTCCCGCTCATACAGGGCGTTCTGGTAGAGCTGGAAAAAATACGGCCCAACATCAGGATCCCCTTCAGGAGGGAGGTTCCGCAGATGCCACTTGTTCGGCTCTCTCATGGCCTTCCATGTCTTTGATTCGCGCTGTGTCATGGTCATGAGAACCTACTTTTTTTTCTTCTTGGAAGCCTTGGCTTCTGTGGAACATGCCTCAACCGGCTGCTCGATCAGCCTGACGGCTCGGCCCGACGAATTTACGATACTTCCACCGCAGTTCGGGCAGGCCAGGTCTGCAAACTGGATCGACTTGTCCGCAGGGAACCCCTCCCAGTTATATCCATTCGGGCCATATTGCTCTTTAAGCCGGAACATCCGGCCGTTGGCCGCCCTGTACCGCTCAAAATATTTCGTGGTTTCATAATAAACCCCGCCACAATTCGGGCATTTGACGTCATACGGCATTATTCCGATGCCTCCACATTGAGAAATTCAGGATGGTCTACCCCGGCCAGAACCGAGTCGACAAAAACCTGCCACTGAGGCAGCTTGTGGTTCTGCCGCTGAGCGACCATGTGGGAAAGAGCCTGATAGCTGACCTCCCACACCCGCGCCTGCAGGAACCCCTCGGGCAGGGCGTTCTTGATTTTCAACAGATCTTTCGTGGCAAAAACCTCGTTAAGAACGTCCAGCATAGCGGGTGGAACGGGATACTCAAAGTCGTCCTGTGTTACCGGTCGACGCATAAGTGTGTGCATCGTGCTTTCACTCTGCTTTGTCGTTCCGACGACATACGTGTCAGCCTCCTGCCACCAGTACCTGGGGGCGCGTACATGAATCGCTACGTGCATTGTCCGGAGAAACTTCTGGTGCGTTCCGCCCCGCAAAAAACATCGCTCGGCAGCACCTTTCACCCGCTGGACCAGCTTTTTGTCTGCCAGAAACTCCTCATATTCCATGTCGCTGGTGAGGCCGAAAGAGAACCCCAGACCGAAAAGCGCCGGCATATACCCCCATTCATCCAGGACTGCGACCTGCATCAGTACACCTCCCGGATGGTCAGCAAGAACCTCGGCCCTACAGTCCGCAAAAAGGACTTGAACGTCGCCCCGGAATTCAAGACAGCCCGTTTCCCGCGAAGTTTCCCAAAATACTGGCCAAGCAAAATACACCCCTCAGTGTCGTCAGCCGAATTTCCTGGGTGAAACAGGATGCCGCTCCGGCCCGGTACATTCCTGACCAGGTGGGTAATCCCGAACTTGGGAGAATCGTGGACCTCGCACAGATACTGCTGGGCAGGGATCGAGCTGACGTTTTTCGCATTCTCCCGATCAGCGGGTTCCAGCGTGCAGCAAAATGCTTCCTTGTTCACCTTGAGGACTCCAAGGGTCCCCTCTGCAGTCTCCTCCAGCCGGATCAGTTCAACCACGTCCATTCTCGCCCCCCCTCTTCAAATCACTTAGTTCTTCCTCGGCCCGCCAAGCCCGCAGGCCGACAGCCTCCAGCCGTGCAACCAGCCTGTCCGAAGCGGCCTGCCATTCCGCGGCCTCCAGCTCGGCCAGGGTGGCCCGCTTTTCATACGCCTCGATCACCGACCGGGGCGGACCGGTCGGCATCTCCTGCAGATGCTCGACCACCACGTCATACGCAGCCCCTTCAAACGCTGCCTGCAGGCTTTCTGCCGCCGCGCCGGTCTTCGAAGCGAGGGCTCTGACGGATTCGAACCGTTCATGCAGGCGTTTCCTGAATTTTTCCGGCTCAAGCATGGCCCTGACCTCCTTCCCCGGTCTGCTCCAGCATCAGGTCTTCCATGGTGTTTTCAAGCCAGGTTCCCGCCAGTCCCAGAAGCTGGGACTCGGAGAGCCCCAGAGCGTCCAGCAGGTCGCCCTGCTGTGCTCGTACATGGTCGGCCATTTCCTGCTGCAGTTCCGCGTGGGCCATGATGCCGTTCGCCTTGACGTGCTCTGCCAGCCGGGGCCTCAGCGCCTCGGTCGCAGATAAAAACGCAGATCCTATTTCGCTCATTTCGCCATCCCCATGATCTGGGCCTTCAGCCGCTCAGACGCCTTGGCCCGGTCCCGTAAAATTCGATCCACATCAGCGCCGTCAGGCGGCTCACCCTCTTCGTCGCCGCCCGCAGAAAAAAGAGAATTCTGCGCTGACCCAAAATGAAAATCCTCTTCCTCGTCCTGGGCCTGACAAGCTCCGCCTCTGGCCAGAGGGTTTTCAAACAGCGTTCCGTCGCGCCGGGTTTTGTACACCAGATATCCCCCGATCCACACCCCCAGCAGGGCCAGCGCCGAAGACACGAACCCAAGAGAGATCAGCGCGAAAAGCTCCCAAAAACCAAGTTGCAGGGTCATTCGTCCTCCGTTCTTTAGTCTGTAACCCTTTGGTTACGGTTATGGCAAGCCGTCATACATAGACCGGCTCTGTATCATACCACTCGCTATCTTCTTCTTTCACGATATCTTCAATCTCTTCGATATCTCTTTCACAGGCAGTCTTGTGCTTTTCGTTGTTCTCGTCGCCGTTTCTTTCGCCAGCGGCCTGCCGGGATGTAACAACATAGCGGGTTTCATCACAAATATGGTCTTCCTGGTCATCCGCGACGTCGTCCCATTCTTTCTCGTCACGCTCAACAATCGGCACGGTTCGGGTAAAATCCCTGCAGTGCTCGACAACGTAAAGCATCGGCAGCAAGGGCCAGCCTCCCCCTGGGGGCAGGGCCGCTTCGGCCTTGATCTCCTGGCGGCTCATGTACCAGCGCATCAAGTCCCAGCCGGGAATCCGCTTGTTGTCCGCCTTGCGGAGCACGCAGCCAAGGCCCGCCATGTTCTCAGCAATGCTCGGCCCGTCTTCCTGTGCCCACATTTTCGGATCTCCCACCCGGTCAAAAAACAGGTGGGCCTCCCCGCGGCGAATCTCCCGCTCCAGGATGCCCTGGGCCACCTGCTGAGAGTTCAGCCGGATGCCCACGTTCGGAGACTCTTTAGCGCACCCATACCACTCGTCATACCTGACCAAAGCCCCCCGGGGCAGCCGCCGCCCCAGCTCCGGCACCAGCTCCCCGGAAGCGACGGCCCACCAGCCCACGGAAAACGGATAAGCTGAACCCCAGTCGATGCCCATGACCCGGGGCCAGTGTTCCGGCACCCGGAACCGCCCAATAACGTGCTCCATCGGATCCCAGACGTCGTCAAAAAATCCGCCGGCAACAACATCCCAGTCACCGTACAGCCAGGCACGCCGCAATTTCGGGTCCTTGATCGACTTCAGCCGCGCCACATATTTCGGGTCGTTCGTCTGCAATATCCGGTTGTCCGCCACAGACGACGGGATGAACATCGAGATATCCCCGTCCTCACCCCGCAGCGGGACCCCGCCCTGGGGGGCCGGAGAGATAAACCGGGCCTTGATCTGGTTGTGGCCAGCCCCGCCAGGGTTACCCGTCAAGAACATCCGGCAGGGAACGCCGTGAGGGGACCTCATGCAGCCCTTGAACTTCTCTATCATCGAGTTGATAAACGAAAACTGGCAAGCCTCTTCTATGCAGATCAGCGTGTTCTTGTTGACGACCCCCGTGTCGTAAGCTATATAGTGATTGGCTTCCTCAACGGTTATATCATAAACAACGGCGTCGCCGTAAGGAGACATGAAACATGCCCCGCAAGAATTTTTCTCCGTTACCTCTCGCAGAGTGCCGTCGTAAGGATGCTCGTACTTGGGTAAATTCAGATGGATATATTCAGGAATATTGCCCTGAACATCCAAAAGCGTCTCCCCGAAACCGAGGGGTGTTCCACCAGCATCGGCTTGTGATGGAGGAGTTTCTTGGCCGTCTCCTTGATACCCAGGAAGAAGTTCACCATCTGAATCGAGACCGAAGCGACAATAGGCTTGAAAATCTCGATCTTCGCTTGAAGACTGCTCACATGAAGAAGCATACAACCCAAAGGCATCGACATCAGCCAGTGAACAACCCCGAACTCGTCGAGCAAGTCCGGAAGGCAGCCGACGACCCAAGCATGTCGAAAAAACAGTTTCTCGAATCTTCCGGCATTCGCCTTCATGTGGTGAACTCAATCCAGGCGAAGTACGGGATTCGCTGGACCTCGCCGTTTCAGAAGAAGCTTGATCCAGCACACGTCCTGCGAGTATTGCAGGAATTTTCACGACCGGAAGCCTTGAAAATTCTCGGCTGCTCAGTTCAGTTTCTTTGGAACAGGTTTCCAGAACAGATGCGTATGACTGCCAACCGTAAGCTGAAAAAATGGGATGCTTCACCGGATGAATCTGGGAACCAAACCTGTTCGTAAGTTTCACGCACTGGTCTACCCTCGGGGGCATGACTCCCTGCACGCGCTTCGGCCCTTCCAGCGTGGCAATCATGTCTCCGACCTTCAGCTTCTCGATCTCAAGGCCGGAACCATCAGCCATTTGAATCCGCGTCCCCTCAGCTACACAAAACTGCTGTCCTTGAAAAAACTCCAGCTTTTCCTCTTGCTCGATTGCGGTTAGCATTATCTTTGCGCCGTTGGTGAACTCCAGTGTGTTCGTCTGGGTGTCGCCACCCTTCAGGATAGCTGGCAGCCCCGCACGAATTAACTCTCGCACCCTCCTGCGTAGCTCTGCAAAGTGCTTGTAGTTTTTCCGTATAAAGAGCCCGTTCCACTTATAGCCGTGCTGCAGGGCTCCTATAAGCTGCTTTCCGATAGCACAGTCGGTTTTGCCTCCACCGCGGCTTCCTCCAAAAAAGAGAAAGTCCACCGGGGCCATGCAAGCCAGAACCTGGGGGCCAGGCTGGGGCAGCCACACCGGCTTTATCTCCTCCGGCAGGGACTGGGCAAGATCTGCGCTCACCCGTTACTCTCCTTCACAGGCTCCCCTTTCGCCGCCGCGGCTTCAATAACCGCAAGCTCCTTCTCCTTCTGGGCCTGCATAAAGCTGTTATACCACTTCTGCCATTCCTCGATGGACTGCGGCGCGGCCGGGAGAGCATTAAGCTGTGCGTTCTCTATCGATACATTGTTCTGCTGGTTGACCGTCACCTTCTTTGATCCGGGATCTTCCGCCCCAATATCCTCCCGCTTTGTCCGAGTTCTGGTTTCATCCACCCAGCCAAAGTTGTTCTTCAAGTCCAGAATATGCCCGCTCTTCGGCCCCTTGTCCGTAATCAACTGCTCGTTGCGCTGCGTCTCAATCCGTAAAAAAGCGCGGTTCAGGACGATAAAAAAACCCTCTTTCACCTGATACCGGAACAAAACCATCTTCGATGAAAAGCCTAAGAAATGGGCAAGACCAGGAATGGTGTACGGCTTCTTGTATTCGTCACACTCTTCGAAATATGCCTCGACCTGCATGGCCATCTCTATAGGGGCTCCGAAATATGCAAGCTCTGTGGCCATAACATTTTCCTCAAGAAGCGCACGGACTTCCTCAGAAACCTGCCACCGCCGCTTCTTGTACTCCTTCCCCGCCAGTGTACCGTCAGGAGAAAACAGGTTTGTCCTCGCATTTGAGGCTATCAACCCCTCTTTGTACTTCTTGCGCCACTTTGACAGTGTCCGGGACGTCACGCCAGCAAGTCTGGCAGCCTCGTGCAGTCCGACAATGTATGACCGCTCGACTATATCAACATGAACCTGACGCAGGCGGCCGGGAGTAGTTTTTGCCGGACTTTTGCCCGGCAAAAACCGCCCATCCTCGCCGCGATCCTCTTCGTTTGTCGCCTGCGCTTCCGGTTTAATTTGAGTCTTTGACATCTGTGAGCCTCCTTTTTGCCACAATAAAACCTCCGTAACCATAGGGTTACAGAAAGGCGGAAGTCAATCCCACACCCGCCCCGGGGCTGCCCCGAAAATTCCAGCAGAATACCATAGAACCATGTGAAAATTTGGAGTCCCTGGACATATGGGACCCGCTCAGATTTTTCGGTTTTTTCTCTCAAAATCAGGGACAAAAAAATGGCCAAAAAACCCAGGAACACCCGTCAAACCTGGACCGGCCAGGGACAAAATCCTGGTCGATTCTGCGAGGGACGAGGGGAGC
>JAWLGC010000195.1:0-2846 GCA_041685265.1 Desulfomicrobiaceae bacterium
TCGAACTGCTCCTTTGAGGCGGGCAGCTCCAGCAGGGTGAACATGCCTTTGAAGTGGGTGTGCAGAAAGGAGTCTCCGGCCTGGGAAAAGTAGTCCACGACAAAGCGCAGGGCCGTGCGGATGCCGGCCGTGGGCGCGGTGCCCAGTTCCGCATACCTGCCCATGACATGCACCTGGGCCACCTTCTGCTTGTAGTAGGTTGCAAGAGAAATGAATTCGCCTTTGGAGACGTCCTCGTCAGGGGCGGTGACCCGGATGGTCATGGCCGGACGGATTACGGCCAGGCCGTTCTGCAGGACGATGGCCCGCATCCGGTGCAGGGCAAAGAGCGTTTTGAGGATCTGTTCCGGCAGATCCGGCATGGTCCGTGTGAGCATGTCCGCGCGTAGGGTGCGCTCCAGGTCCGAGGTCTGGAAGGAGACCAGCAGGTCCTTGCCCCGGGTTCCGGGCGGGATCTGTTCCAGAAGGTGATTCAGGACCCGGAGCGCCACGGTGTTTCTGGTGTGGACCGCTTCCCGGATTTCGGACCAGTCTTTGCGCAGGATGACGCCGTAGGTGGACGGGGAGTGGTTGGCGATGCGCAGCAGCTTTTCCTCGGCCAGAAGATCGAGCACGGCCAATACCTGTTGAGGCACTGCGTTGGACCGCCCCCTGTCCCGGGCCCGCTGACAGATGTGGCGCAGAGGGAAGATGTATTTGTGGTTTCGCCGGCCGTCGGGTTCGTCCTCCTCCATGAGTTTGAGCAGCTCTTCTTCCAGCACCATTCGTTCCTGAAATCGGGTCCGGGAGTCGTCGCCGATGCCTTTGCGTAAGAACGCGGACATGTTCAGGTCGTGGGTGATGATGCCGGCCTCCCGCATGGCGTGCAGGGTTTTGAGCAGCTGGTGCGAGTCAAGGCCCACTGCAGCGGACAGCATATCGGTGTTCAGCAGGTCGTTGGGAGCGGCCTGGAACAGTTCATTTAAAATGGACAGCCACAACTCGCGGGTGGATGCACTCAGCTGCAGTCGTCCGATTTTTTCCTCAGCTTCCTTCCGGGTCTTTGCCTGAATCCTTCCTTCGATGACCGAGGTCCGGTTGTCTCCCCTATCCACCTTTCCCTGCTGTTCCAGCCAGGACAGGGCCGTGCGGACCTTGGTGTCGGCCGAGTTTTCGTTGCCGTCCAGGGAGTCGAATTCCCGGTCATCCATCTCATCCGCATTCAGAATCTCGCCCGAGGTCATGACCACGGTGCGGTGCGGCCTGGGCTGGGAGATCTTTTTCAATCCGGAATACATGGCCCGGACATCCCGGAAGGTCAGCTCCGAAGCCGTGCAGAATCCGAACTGGGTGTCCAGGTCGTCGGGATCGTACAAAAGCCGGCACAGGGCCTGATCCCGGTCCCGTCCTGCCCGTCCCGCCTCCTGCAGGTAGTTTTCAAGGGACCCGGGAATGTCGGCGTGGATGACCACCCGCACGTCGGGTTTGTCCACGCCCATGCCGAAGGCGTTGGTTGCCGTGATGACCCGCAGCCTGCCGGAGAGGAACCGGTCCTGCACCGCTTTTTTGTCGTCCGGCGTGAGTTTCGCGTGGTAGTGGGCGCACTCCCAGCCTCGGTCCTGCAGGGATTCGGCGAACTGCTCGGCCCGTTTCCGGGTGGCCACGAACACGATGCCCCCTCCCGGAGAGTCCGGGTCCGGAAAAATCTCCTGCAGGGTCTCGTGGATGCGGTCCAGCTTGTCCGGTCCCGGGCAGTCCACCACCTCGTAGGTCAGATTGCTCCGCTCGTGACCGCCTTGGAACAGGACCAGGTCCCGGTCCATCCGGGTGCGGAAATAGTCAAGGATCTCGTCCACCACCTCCTGCTTGGCCGTGGCCGTGCAGCAGCAGATGCGCGGCTGGGGCATGGGCGGCGGGGGGCAGATCTCGGCCAGAAACTTGGCCAGGGAGAGGTAGTCGGGCCGAAAATCGTGCCCCCACTTGGAGAAGCAGTGGGCCTCGTCCATGACCACCATGCCGATCTCCCGCTGTTTGAGCACGTCCTTGACGGTTTTGTTGCGGAGTTGCTCCGGTGCAAGCCAGATGAGATTCCGATCGCCCAGGCGAATGGCCTCCAGCACCTGCCTTCGCTCCAGCATGGAGAGCATCCCGTTGATGGTGCACCCGGACAGGATGCCCTTGCGCACCAGTCCGTCCACCTGGTCCTTCATGAGCGACTGCAGGGGGGAGATGATCAGGGTCAGGGTGTTTCTGAGCTCGCCCTGGATCAGGGCCGGGAGCTGGTAGCAGAGAGATTTGCCCGCGCCCGTGGGCAGCACGGCCAGACAGTCCTTTCCGGCCAGCAGGGAATCCACGATCTGCTGCTGCAGAGGCGGTGTTTCGTCCCGCACCGGCAGGAAGTCGTCGAAGCCGAACCATTTTTCGAGCTGGGCTTTGGAATCGAATACCCGGGAGCAGTAGGGGCAGTCCAGCAGACCGCAGGGGGTGGAGCGCAGGAGGTTCAGGGTGGAGCGGATGTCCGGGAAGGTGTGCCAGACCCAGGCCGGAAGAATGGAATCCGCCCCGGCCACCCGCAGCCAGGCCAGCATGTAGGCGAGGCGGGCCGAGATAGCGGGCTCGGCCATGTGCCGATCGAATACGTTGGTTGCGTGGGCGGGGCAGACGCGGTCCGTAAGTTCGTTCAGCCAGGTGGCGCGGGCCGTATCCGGTGCGGGCGGTTCTGCGCGGGTGATGATGCGCAGCAGTGGCCCGTACACGGAATCCGGGAAGGAGCGCTGGAGCATGAGGCCGTAGAACCCGCTGACCTGGGTCGGCAGGGAGTGGAAAGCGCGCAGTTCGTCCTTGAGCAGGTCCAGGGACTGCATGGC
>JAWLGC010000081.1:0-11474 GCA_041685265.1 Desulfomicrobiaceae bacterium
CTGGGATTTTGGGATTCTGGGATTCTGGGATTTTGGGATGCTGGGATTCTGGGATTCTGGGGATCCTGGGATCCTGGGATTCTGGGGCGGCGGGAGCGGCTGAGCTCCGGGAAGGGAGACGGGAAACGGGAGGCGGGAGACCGCCTCCCGTTTGTTTTTTATTCGGGGTTCACGGCCATCAGTTCGAGATCAAAGGTCAGGTCCTGGCCGGCCAGGGGGTGGTTGGCGTCCAGGGAAACCTGTCCGTCGGTCACTTCCATGATCAGGGCGGGGACTTCCTGCCCTTCGGGGGTGCGCAGAACCACGTGTTCGCCCGCTTCCTGGGGGATTTCCGGGGGGAAGTTGTCGCTGGGGATCTGTACGACCATGTCCGGATTGTACGCGCCGTAGGCTTCGTCCGAGGGGATGGTCACGGTTTTGTTTTCTCCCACGGCCATGCTCTGGACGGCCTGTTCGAAGCCGGGGATGACCATGCCCTGCCCTACGGTGATCTGAAGGGGTTCACGTTCCCGGGAAGAATCGAATTCCGTTCCGTCGTTCAATTTTCCGGTGTAGTGGATTTCCAGCACGGTTCCGTCTGCATGTTGGCTCATGAGCGCTCCTGGGGTCCGGAAGAGTGTTCCGGGTGTGTCACCACGGTTATGCTCGGTAACCGGGACATTCCCGGGGCCGAGGGGCGGTGAGCGAATTGTCGGACCGGGTTCCCCGGGCCGGATTGTCCGGGCGGGGGGCTGTCCGAAAGAAAAACACAAAAAGGGTCGCAGGTTTTGTCCTGCAACCCTTTGCCTGTATGTTTGGTCGGGATGAGAGGATTCGAACCTCCGGTCTCCGCGTCCCGAACGCGGCGCTCTACCAAACTGAGCCACATCCCGATGGAAGACGGTGTCTATAGAAGGTTTTTGGGAATTGCAAGGGTTAATTTGATTTTTTTTTCCATGTTGTCATTGTGTCGGGATTTAAGTAGTAAACGATACTATATTTGTTATGGTTTGAAAATTTTGCAGGTCGAGCCGGGAACCACCATGAAGCAGCACACCATACTCGTCGTCGATGATGAAGAAAGCCTGCGGGATATCTGTCGGGAGGTTCTCGAGAGGGCCGGATATCGGGTCCTGCCGGCTGAAAGCGGGCGTCAGGCCCTTGCCATTCTGACCGATCAGGATGTCGATCTGGTGCTGACCGACCTGCGCATGCCCGAAATGGGAGGGCTTGAGCTTCTGCAGTCTGCCAAGGAGCGGAATATCGATGTTGAGTTTCTGGTCATGACCGGATTCGGGACCATCGAAACCGCCATCGAGACCATGAAGCGGGGGGCTGTGGATTATCTGCCCAAACCGTTCAATATCAAGCACCTGCTCATCAAGGTCGAGAAGTGTCTCCGGGACCGGGAGGCCCGCACCGAACGCAGGGAGCTGACGACCCTGGTCCGCATGCTCAATCTGAGCAACGCCCTGAATCTGCAGCTCGATCTGGGATCGCTGGTGCGCGAATTTCTTGTGCAGGTTGAAGAAAACTTCGCCCCTGATTCCGTGCTCCTTTTTTTACCCGAAATTTTTGCGGACCGTCAGGTTCCGTACGCGGTCCGGGGAGGGTTGATCCGGACCCGGCGGAGGCTGCTGCCCTGGATTGAAATGCTGTGCAAGGAGGTCGTGCGCAAGGGAACCTCCAAAATCGTGGATAAATACGTTCTTGGGGACGATCCTTCCCTTGTGGTCTCGTCCAATGAGGAGCGAAAATATTCGGTTGTGATCGCTCCACTGGTGCTTCCTTTCCGGACCATCGGGGCCATTGCCCTGATCCGGGAGACCGAGGAGGATCTGTATCAGGTCTCGGAGCTTCAACTTTTGAGCGTGTTCGCCTCCCATGTGGCCTCGTCCATTCAGAACGCCCATATGTACGGGAAAATGCGGGACCTGAATATGGATGTCATCCGGTCCTATTCCAGGGCCGTGGAGGCCAAGGATATTTATACTCGAGGTCATTCGGAACTTGTGGCCCGGTACGCTCGAAAGCTGGGCCGGCGACTCGGATTGAATGGACAGGAGTTGGATAACCTGTATATGGCCGGAATTCTACATGATATAGGTAAGATCGGTATTCCGGACAATATTTTAAACAAGCCTTCCCTGCTCACCGGAGAGGAATACGAGGTCATGAAGACCCACCCCGCCGTTGGCCATGCCATTCTGTCCAAGATCGGGACCCTCAAGCCCATTCTTCCCATCGTATATCACCACCATGAACGGTTCGACGGAAAAGGGTATCCGATGGGGCTTTCCGGAGAAGCCATCCCAAGGGATGCCAGGATCGTGGCCGTGGTGGACAGCTATGAGGCCATGACCTCGGACCGGGCCTATCGCGAGGCACTGCCGCTGCAGACCGTGCGGGAGATTTTTCAACAGGGGGCCGGCAAACAGTGGGATGGGGAAATGGTCGCCTCATGGCTGGAGCTGCTGGTTGAAGAGGAGAAAAAAGGAGCGGCCAGTCAGGTGGCCCCCTTTAATCCGCATCCTCTGGAGGATTCCGGCCTGGACAAGGGTCCTCGGCCGTGAGCGGGCAACAGTGCCGCAGGGGAAGAATTCCTGCCGACGCTCATGATCAGCGCCTGGATAAGGCGCTTTCTTTTTTGTATCCCGAACGTTCTCTCAGACAGCGCAGGAAGCTGTTCACGTTCGCCAGGGTGACCCTGGATGGTTGCCCGGCAGCACCCGGGACCAGAGTCAGTTCGGGCATGGAGGTTCTGGTCCGGGCCCCGGAACATGGAATTGAGCAGGAGGAGAAAAAGGAATTGCGGTGTCCGGCGGTGCAGGTCGTGGCCTGTGCAGGAGGGCTGGCCGGCGTGTCCAAACCGGCAGGCATGCACTCCGCCCGGGGGCGAAGCCGGGACAGTGTGCAGGAGTGCCTTCCCGTACTTTTTCCCGGCCTGGAGCCGGTTCTTCTGAACCGTCTCGATGTGCTGACTTCCGGGCTGGTCATGGCGGCTCTTTCCAGGGAGGGCGGTGAGCGGTACCTGGCGTCCCAGGAGCAGGGGGCGATCCGCAAGCTGTATCTGGCCGTGGTCAGGGGGGTGCTCGCGGATCGGATGGAGATCCGAAACCGTATCGACAGTGCCAAGCGGCGCAAGGTTCGGGTTCTGCCGGGAGAAAATTCGGACCCGCGACGGCATACCCTGGTCACACCGGTCCGCATTATCGGCGCAAACACCCTGGTACGGGCAGAAATCATCAAGGGGCAGCGCCATCAGATCCGGTCCCATCTGGCCTGGCTCGGGTTCCCCATTGTCGGTGACCCGCTTTACGGAGACGGAAAGGGGAGCACCCTGTTTCTGCATCACGCCCGAATCGAGCTGGCCGGATTTTCCGCCGAATGCACACCCGTCTGGGCGGAAGCGGGCCTGGAATCAGTTTTGTCGGATTTTGAGGAATGAAGCGAAGCGCGGCTTTCCGCTGCCGGTAAGGCCGCAGTGCCTGAAGATTACAGTGGACCCGAGAGGGGGAGGGGTTGCCCGTTCCTCCGTGGTGAATCCCGTGCCCAGCCTGAACGTTACCCCGTTTGAGAGCCTGACCGTCAGGCTGCCCATCATGCCTTCAAATCGCCCCTGCCCGGGGGTGAACCCGACGACCGTTCCTGATGATCTGGAGTAATGCTTCATTTTCAGCACGCGCTGGTGCCTGCCGTCTCGGTACACCCGGTGCGGATCCTTGAGGATCACCCCTTCCCCGCCGAGATCGCCGACTTTTTTCAGAAAGCGAAGCAGATGGTCCCGCCCGCGGCAGTTCTGCTGGACGATGATTCGTACATGATCGCTTGGATTTCGGTCAAACCATTCCCGGGCCCTGTCCAGTCGCTGTCGAAAATCTCCCGGGGCATGGGGCACCTCGAAAATATTGTAGGAGACATCCTGCCATTGGGGAGAGGGGGAATCGTCCAGAACCGTGGAAAGAATGAATTCGAATTCTCCCCGCCCGGACCAGAGTTCCCCGTCCAGCTCAAAGGGGGGCAATCCCGATGTGAACCAGGCCGGAGCGTGGATGGGGTTGCCGTTTCGGGTCCACATCTGTTGTCCGTCCCAGTACCCTCGGATACCGTCCAGCTTTTCACTCATGCACCATCCCCGGATGTCCTGCTCCTCCTGATAGGTTTCGGTCGTCTGCAGCTCCGGCGTGGCGGCAAAAGAGAGGCAGTGAACGAAAAGCAGGGTGAAGAGGAAAAGGAGATGGCGTAAAATATTCTTGTTCCGGGCCGTAGCGGTGGTTGCTGTTGTCATTGTTTCCCCATGGCTGTTTTGGCTTGGTATATCGATCATTTTGTAAACATGAAATGGAAAACCGAAGCAATGTCAATGGGGAGAGCGTTTGGTCCAAACGGTCTGTCTTTTTCTCCTTTATTACTCAAGATTATATCGATGTGTTGCCGGAAAGCGGACCACGGTGTAGGAATGCGCCATTCATACACGAAATTTTCAAAGGAATGGAGCGAGCGATGATATTGGAAACGATTCAGGTGGTGCAGTTTTCCCCGACCGGAACGACCAGGGCCACCCTGGAAGGGATTGTGCAGGCAATGGGGGGGAGCGAGGTCGTGGTTTCGGACATGACCTTTCTGCAGAGCGCGTCGGCTCCGGAATCTCTGGATCACGGCGTGGCCGTGATCGGGGTGCCTGTCTATGCCGGGCGGGTTCCGGCCCCGGTGGTTGACTGGCTGCGGGCCAACGTGACCGGTAACGGGCGGCCCGCGGTGCTGGTGACGGTGTACGGGAACCGGGCTTTCGAGGATGCCCTGCTGGAGCTGCGCAACCTGGCCGTGGAGCTGGGGTTCCGGCCCGTGGCCGGGGCTGCCTTTATCGGCGAGCACTCCTTTTCTTCTGTGGAGTTGCCGGTGGCTCCGGGCAGACCGGACGATCAGGATCTTGCAAAGGCCGGAGAGTTCGGCCGGCTGGTGCGGGAAAAGCTGGCTGCCATCAAAGATACGGACGACCTGCCCGAACTGCAGGTGCCCGGGAATATCCCTCACCGCAAGGGCGTGCAGCCCGGCCCGGTGGCACCGCAGACCGAGCAGGATCTGTGTATCCTGTGCGGGCTGTGTGCCGAGGTCTGTCCCGCCGGGGTGATCACCGTCGGGGAGACGGTAACGACCGACAAGCCGGGATGTCTGCGCTGCTGCGCCTGCATCAGAGCCTGTCCGACCGGAGCCAGGGTATTTGACAACCCCGCCATCCGGAAGGTGGCCGAGATGCTGCATACCGAGCATGGTGCACGCAAAGAGCCGGAGTATTTTTTCTAAACCAGACCTGCTTTGAAACGTTGAGTTTGTAATTTCAGTCCAGGACAGAAGAATTTTAACAGGAGTACAGGAGAAACAGGAGGGAAGAAAAAACGCAACTCTTCATCTCGGCTAAAAAAGCATGGGATTATAAGGAATAAGAGGAATAAAGGGAGTACGGTCAGGGGCAGGATAATCCTGTACCCCTGCGACGAAGGGGCATAATCCTCTTAATCCCGAAGTGTGTACCTGAATATTTACTCCAGCTTTTCATAAGGGAGGGGCAGGCGAACTGTCAAAGGACCAAAAAAAAAGCCCGCCTAATGGCGGGCTTTTTTTGAGCTTTTAGGGCCTCGCTTTAGTAGCGGGGACGGCTCGTACGGGGCTGTGCCTCGTTGACCTTCAGATTGCGGCCATGCGAGTCGGCACCGTTCAGAGCCTGGATGGCCTGCTGGGCACCTTCGTCGTCCATTTCCACGAAGCCGAAGCCACGGGAACGACCGGTTTCACGATCTTCAATAACGCGAGCGGAAGTCACTTCGCCGAACTGTTCGAACATGGAACGAAGTTCATCATCGGAAACGGCCCAAGCAAGATTACCAACATAGATGTTCTTAGACAAGACAATAACTCCAAAAGAAAAAAAGGTATAAAAAGTATCCGGATGCAGCTGTATGTGAAGCGTGCATACGGACATGAACAAACTCCGGGATGCGTAGACGCAATGTGCCCAAAGTTGTTCCGTAAACGAGGCTTTGAATATATACAAAAATTTTTATTCGTCAAGCTTTTTTTCGTCAGGTTTATTGTTTCTTTGGACGAAGGGAGTGTTTTTTCAGCAGAGCGTATATCCTGGCCCGGGACAGGCCGGAGATAAGGCAGGCATTGTCGATATTTCCCCGGGAGACCCGGAGCAGCTCGGTAAGATAGTGGAGTTCCAGTTCGTCCAGGGCCCGGGCCTTGTACTCTCTGAAAGACGGGAGCTCGTCCGGTTCCGGCTGATGGTGTCCTGTCGCGGCCCGGTTCTGATCCCGGCTCACTTCCTGGCGGGCCAGGCGGACCCGGATACGGACCGGGAGGTGGGCCGGGTGCAGGATCGGAGAGTTTCCGGCCCTGGTCAGGGCGCTTTCCAGAACGTTGATCAGTTCCCGCACATTACCGGGCCAGGTGTGGTCGGTCAGCGCCTGGATGAATTCCGGGGAACATGTCTTGGCGGGCAGGCCGAGGGGGGCGCTCAGAGTTTTGATCAGGTGTTCGCTGAGCTCAGTCAGATCGTCACCCCGATCCCGGAGTGGCGGCACGTCGATGGTGATGGTCCGGATACGAAAAAGCAGATCCTGTCGGAACTTCCAGGCCGCGACCATGGATTCCAGATCCCGGTGGGTGGCGGCCACCAGTCTGAAGTTGCTGGAGGTCTCGGTGTGGCCGCCTACGGCACGGAAGCGGTGCTCCTGGAGAACCCGCAGAAAGGATTTCTGCACGGAGATGGGCATTTCTCCCACCTCGTCCAGAAACAGGGTTCCGCCGTCGGCCTGGGCGATCAGGCCGGTGCTTTTGCGCTCTGCACCGGTAAAGGCCCCTTTTTCATGCCCGAACAGGATGGACTCCACCAGATTTTCGGCCAGGGCGGCGCAGTCCACGACAATGAACGGGGAGTCGGCCCTGCGGCTGTTGGCGTGGATGGCTCGGGCCACAAGCTCCTTGCCGGTTCCGGTCTCGCCGCTGATCAGGACGTTGGCATCATTACCCGCAGCCCGGGCCACGGCCTCGAGGCAGGAGGTCATGGCCCGGCTCCCGCCCACGATCCCCTGACGGTCCAGACAGGCAGGTTGCGGTCTGGTCTGTTTTTCCCGGTGGTATTCCAGGGCCCGTTCCACCGGGAGCTTGATCCGGCTCAGGGTCGGGGGTTTGGGAATATAGCTCCAGGCTCCGCTGCGGATGGCCAGTTCCGCTCCGTCCGGGTCCGTGTATCCGGAGAGGATGATCACTTCAGGGCGGCCCGGGCATTCCCGGATGCGGGGCAGGGCGTCCAGGCCGTTGCCGTCGGGAAGGCGGATGTCCAGGATGACCACGTCATAGTCGTACCGGCCGGCCATTTCCATTCCCTGGCTCAGGAAATGGGCCGTGTCCGCCGAGTGGCCCATCCGGGTGATGGCCAGGCTCAGCGCCTTGCAGAGTTGAACCTCGTCATCGATGATCAGGATTTTGGCCATGAGGCTGCCTCGTGTGCTGTTTTTTTTCAGGGTCGATCACCTGCCGGATCACGTCCATGATTTCCTCGTAATGAAACGGTTTGCGCAGGAATGCCCGTACTCCCAGGGAGCAGCCGGTCTGCACGGGCAGGATCTCGGTATGGTCCGTACATAGGATGACAGGCAGGTCCGGGCGGGTGAACCGAAACTCTCCGGCCAGATCCGGGCCGGTCATATCCGGCATCAGATATTCGGCCAGGACCAGGTCGTAGCTGTCCGGGTCCTGGCGAAATTTGGCCAGGGCTTCGTAGGGGGAGGCGCAGAATGTCGTGCAGTATCCGGTCTGGAGCAGGATGTTTCGGACCAGTTTGTCTTCGGGGGTGCTGCCGCAACAGACCGAGAGGATGCGCAGGCAGTTGTCCGGGGCCGCGACGAAATCGCCGGTCTCAAGGGCGTCTGTGACCGGGATGAGCACATGGACCGAGGTTCCGAGATTTTCGATGCTCCGGATGGCCAGTGTGCCATGGAGTCCCTCGACGATGTTCTGGACCACGGTCAGCCCCAGACCGGTTCCCTTATCTTCGTGTTTCGTGGTGAAAAACGGATCGAACACCTTGTCCAGACAGGCGCTCGAAATGCCCGGACCGTTGTCCCGCACCGTAAGCCAGACATACCTGTCCCGGGGGAGAGACGGGAAAAGCTCATGTCGCTCTCCTCTGTTCTCCAGGTTGGACAGGATGATTTCAAGAATGCCTTCCCTCTCTCCTATGGCGTGGGCGGAGTTGGTGCACAGGTTCATGATCAGTTGATGAATGCGGGTCGGGTCCGCCAGGATCAGATCGTTTACGGAGCGGTTGTCGAATACGATGTCCACCCCGGCGTGGAGTGAGGGCCGCAGGAGTTTGAGGCACTCTTTGATGATGAATCGCAGTCTGAAGGACACGGGCTTGTCCTGCTCTCTCCCCCGACTCAGGTTCAGAATCTGGTCCACAAGCTGCCTGGCCCGTCCGGCCGCTTCCAGGATTTCCCGAATGGATTCTTCGCAGGGATGGCTGTGTCCGAGGGTTTCCAAGACCACCTCGGCATGGATCAGGATCGGACCGAGAATGTTGTTGAAGTCGTGGGCGATGCCTCCGGCCAGGGTTCCTATGGCTTCCATCTTCTGGGCCCGGCGGAGCTGTTTTTCCAGTTCTTCCTGCTCGCTCAGGTCCCGCAGGATGCTCACGAACCCCATGGGTGCGAACCGTTTGCCCCGGATTCTGGCCACGGTTTTGGCAAACTGCACGACTCGGCCGTTTTTGTGCCTGCATTCAGCCCGGCCCATCCAGGAGTCCTCCTTCTCCAGGCTTTCGAGGATTGCCTCAAGGGCCTTCTGTTGTCTGCCCCCGTACAGCAGGGCCATGCTTTTGCCCTTGACCTCCTGCTGGGCATAGCCGGTCAGGATTTCGAAAGACTGGTTGACGTATTGGATGGACAGTTCGTTGTCCGTGAGAATGACCGCCTCCCTGGCCTGTTCGATGGCCGTGGCCAACCGATACCGTTCGTCTTCCAGGTCCTTCGGGAGGCGCTTTTCCGTGACCCTGACCACGATGTGTCGCACCTCTCCGGTGCTGTTTCGAATCGGCCTGAGCAGGGCTTCGAAGGGGTTGCCGGAATGAGTGGTGCCCTGAAATCGTTCCGGCAACCCCGAGTGAACCGCCCGGCGCAGCACCTCCCGGCCGAGGCGGGCAAGGTGGGGGAGAAGGGTGAAGATGTTTTGGCCCTGCACCTCCTGGGAGGTGACATTGAGCCTGGCGCACAGCGACTCCCCGGCACCGTGAATGGTGCCGTCCGGGGACAGGATCACGATTCTGTCCGTGGAAAGCTGGAGCACCGCCTGTGTAAGGTCGTCCATGGGGGTCCATTGTTTTTTTTCGGATACCATATCCGTAGCACGGTTTCAGAAAGCAGATCAATGCCGACCGGAGAGCAATTCAGATCAGGGCCATGATTTTTTTATTCAGCATGGTCTTGTGAAACAAGAATTTTGAATATCTGTCTTGGCGCTGCAATATCCTGAAGTAATGATTTTTTTTCAGTTATCGAATTTTTGTCTTCTCTGTCGAGACTGTTTCTCTGTTCTTTTTGATTCCAGGAAGCTTTCCTGCTGGTTCCTTCCGCCTTTCCCGATTTTTCGTCGATGTAATACTCCATAATAAAAGCATCTCTCCTGTTCGGCATGCCTCTTGATAAAGCATGGGCAGGAGTCGATCCAGTCCCGTTCGCACCGCAAAAGGTGCCGGGAGCAGCCGGAAAGGAGGACAGGTCAATGGGTGCACGAATCGGGGTTTATATCTGCCACTGCGGAACCAATATCCATCCCAAGGTTAATTCGCCCGAGGTGGCGGAGTATGCGGGCGGTCTGCACAATGTGGCCGTGGCCCGGGATTACAAGTTCATGTGTTCGGACCCGGGACAGGAAATGATCATCAAGGACATCAGGGATTATAACCTGAACCGGGTGGTGGTCGCCTCCTGTTCCCCCCGTCTGCATGAAAAGACCTTTCAAAACGCCTGCCTGCGGGCCGGGCTGAATCCCTTTCTTTTTCAGATGACCTGTATCCGGGAACACTGCTCCTGGGTCACCGAGGACTCCCTGGAGGCCACGGCCAAGGCAAAACAGCTGGTGGCCGCGGCAGTGACCCGGGTCAACCATCATGACGAGCTCTATTCCCGGGTGGAGGAGGTCCATCCCGACGTGCTGGTGGTGGGCGGAGGCATCTCCGGCATCCAGGCCGCCCTGGACGTGGCCAAATCCGGGCACCGGGTCCATCTCGTGGAACGGGAGCCCTCCATCGGCGGGCATATGGCCAAATTCGACAAGACCTTTCCCACTCTGGACTGCGCCGCCTGTATCTCCACCCCCAAGATGGTGGCCGTGTCCCAGGATCCGAACATCAACCTGCTCAGCTACAGCGAAGTGGCCTCGGTGGAAGGGTTTGTGGGCAACTACCGGGCCGTGATCCGCCTCAAGCCCCGCTACGTGGACATGAACAAATGCACCGGGTGCGGGCTGTGCCTGGAAAAGTGTCCCACCAAAGTGGACAGCACCTTTGAGCAGGGGCTGGCCAAGCGGCGGGCCATCTATCGCAACTCTCCCCAGAGCGTGCCCAACAAACCGGTCATTGACGCGGACTACTGCCGGGTTCTGAACGGCAAAAAGTGCGGGGCGTGCGCCAAATTCTGTCCTTCCGGGGCCATCGACTTCACCCAGACCGAGCAGTTTCTGGAAGTGGAGGTCGGGAGCATCATCATGGCCACCGGATTCGATATCCTCGATCCCTCCCCACTCAAGCAGTACGGCTTCGGCCGGTATGACGACGTGTATACCGGACTGCAGTTCGAACGGCTGAACAACGCCGTGGGGCCCACCCAGGGAAAGATCGTCAAAAAGGACGGCACCCCGCCAAAGAGCGTGGCCGTCATCCACTGCGTGGGCAGCCGGGACGTCAATTACCACCAGTACTGCTCCAGGGTGTGCTGCATGTACGCCCTTAAATACGACCACCTGCTCAAGGACAAGCTGGGGCATGATCTCAAGGTCTACAATTTCTACATCGACATGCGGTGTTACGGCAAAGGGTACGAAGAATTCTTCAGGCGGGTCCAGGAGGAAGGAGTGACCTTTATCCGGGGCAGACCGGCCGAGATCACGGACCGGGCCGAAACCGAAGAGGAGCAGGGCAGACTTATCGTCATCGGCGAAGACACCCTGCTTGGGAAAACTCTGCGCGTGCCCGTGGATATGGTCATTCTGTGTACGGCTATGCAGGCCCGGGAGGATGCGGCCGAGGTGGCCCGCGTCTTTGGCATCAGTCAGGGCCAGGACGGCTTCTTTCTGGAAGAACATCCCAAGCTCGGGCCGGTGTCCACAGCCACGGACGGCATCTTCCTGGCCGGAACCTGCCAGGGACCCAAGGATATTCCCGATGCCGTATCCCACGCCGCCGGAGCAGCGGCTCAGGCTCTGGCCCTGGCCTC
>JAWLGC010000196.1:0-2769 GCA_041685265.1 Desulfomicrobiaceae bacterium
GAATCCCAGAATCCCAGAATATAAAAATATAAAAATTTAAAAATGAAGAAGATCATGTCCAATCACATTCTCATTATAGACGACGAAAAGAATTACCTTCTGGTCCTGCAGGCTTTGCTGGAGGATGAGGGGTATAAAGTGACCGCTTTGAACGATCCGGAGATGGCTCTGGCCTTTCTGGATGAATCCGAGGTGGATGTGCTTATCACGGACATGAAGATGCCGCACATGTCCGGCCAGGAAGTGCTGGAACGGACCCGGAAAGGATTTTCGCATATCCCGGTGCTGATCATGACCGCGTACGGGAGCATCGACCGGGCCGTGGAGGCCATGAAACGGGGGGCGTTCGACTACATCACCAAGCCGTTTTCCAACGACGAGCTGCTTCTCTCCGTGGCCAAGGCGTGCAAGCTGTCCGCAGCGGAACGGCAGAACAGGATTCTGCGTGAGTCTCTGGCCGAGCGATACGGCAAGCACCATATCCTGGGCCGGTCCAAGGTCATGCAGGTGGCGCTGACTCTGGTGGACAAGGTGGCTCCGACCCGGAGCACGGTGCTTATCACCGGGGAGTCCGGGACCGGGAAGGAGCTTATCGCCCGGGCCATTCACTACGCCTCGGACCGTAAGGACGAGCCGTTCGTGTCCGTGAACTGCATGTCCCTGAATCCCGGGGTACTGGAGAGCGAGTTGTTCGGGCATGAGAAGGGGTCCTTTACCGGGGCCGTGGCCCGGCGACGGGGACGGGTGGAAATGGCCCAGGGCGGCACCCTGTTCCTGGACGAGATCGGGGAGATCTCCCAGGATCTCCAGGTCAAGCTGCTCCGGGTGCTGCAGGAGAAGACCATCGAGCGGGTCGGCGGCACCGAACCGGTGCAGGTTGACTTCCGGCTGGTGGCAGCTACCAACAAGAACCTCAAGCAGGCCGTGGCCGACGGCTCCTTTCGCGAGGACCTTTTTTACCGGCTGAACGTGGTTCAGATCGAGATGCCCCCCCTGCGGGACCGGCGTGAGGATATCCCCCTGCTGGCCGCCCACTTCCTGCACAAATACGCCTCGGAAAACGAGCGGGAGATCGAGGGGTTTTCCCCGGAGGCCCTGGATTCTCTGACCGGCTTTGACTGGCCCGGTAATGTTCGGCAGCTGGAAAACGTTATCGAGCGCAGCGTGGTCCTCTCCTCGGGGCGCAAGATCGAACTGGACGACCTGCCCGTTGAGATCCGGGGCGAGGAGACCCAGCTCAAGAGCGCGGTGGATCTTCTCCCGAACCGCCTCGACCTGGCCGATACCCTGGAAAAACTGGAAGCGGCCCTGATCCGCAGGGCCCTGGTCCGCAACGGCTTTGTCCAGGTCAAGGCGGCGGATTCCCTCGGCATCTCCAAAAGCCTGCTCCAGTACAAGCTGAAGAAGTACGGGATTTCAGGGAAAAAGTAGGGATGTTTTAAGTGTTAAGTTTTAAGTGTTAAGGAAGGCAGGGGCGGATGATATGATTTCGGGCCGCGCAATAATGGCAGTCCGCCCCGTGGTGACAGGTCCGCTGGGGAACATGGTTTTGTCTGCCGCAACCCTGCGGGAAGATCTCCGATCTAAGTCCTTGCGTCCGATAATCCTTTCCCCCCTGTAATCCCACGCACCAGGCATGGAAAAGATCTCCTCCCTCTTCTTTTCTTACTTAACACTTAACCCTTAAAACGTAACACTTTTCCTTATGCCTATCGACGAATACATCGCTTCCCTGAAAAACTACCCCCGCCTGGCCCCGGAAATCGTGGCCCATGAAATTCTGCCGGGGCAGGAGGCTGCGTACGGGGAACCGGACAGGGCGTGGCCGGAACCCATTGCGGCCATGCTCAGGCTGAAGGGCATCGACCGGCTGTATGCCCATCAGGTTCAGGCCGTGAACCTGATCCGGGCCGGGACGCACACCGTGGTGGCCACGCCTACGGCCAGCGGCAAAAGCCTGACCTACTCCCTGCCCGTGTTCGAGCAGGTCCTGCGTGATCCCGAGTCCCGCTCCCTGTTTCTTTTTCCCCTCAAAGCCCTGGCCCAGGATCAGCTGGGGACCCTGAATTCCATGGCCTCGCTTCTGCCCGGTCCGGTTCGTCCTTCGGCCGCCACCTATGACGGGGACACCTCCTCCTATCGGCGCGGTAGAATCCGCAAATCCCCCCCCAACATCCTGCTCTCCAATCCGGAAATGCTCCATCTGTCCATGCTCCCCTACCACGGGTCGTGGCACTCCTTCTGGGCCAATCTCAAGTTTGTGGTCGTGGACGAGGTGCATACCTATCGGGGGATCATGGGCTCGCATATGGCCTGGGTCTTTCGCCGGCTGCAGCGCATCTGCCGGCTGTACGGGTCTGATCCCACGTTTGTGTTCTGTTCCGCGACCATTGCCAATCCGGCCGGGCTGAGCACGGACCTGACCGGTCTTCCCGTGGCCGAGGTGTCCGGTTCGGGTGCGGCCCGGGCCCATCGCCATGTGGTGCTTATGAACGGTATCGAGGGCGCGGCCCGGGAGGCCCTGCTCCTGCTTCGGTCCGCCCTGGCCAGGGGGCTGCGGACCATCGTGTATACGCAGTCCCGGAAGATGACCGAGCTTATCGCCCTGTGGCTGGGGGAGCGGGCCGGGCAGTACCGGGACCGTATCGCGGCCTACCGGTCCGGGTTTCTGCCCGAGGAGCGGCGGGAGATCGAAGCCCGTCTGACCTCCGGGGATCTGCTGGCCGTGGTTTCCACCAGCGCCCTGGAGCTGGGCATTGATATCGGGAG
>JAWLGC010000197.1:0-2764 GCA_041685265.1 Desulfomicrobiaceae bacterium
AGAGGATTTGAACCTCCGACCCCCTGAACCCCATTCAGGTGCGCTCCCAAACTGCGCTACATCCCGGCAACAGGAGGGGTATTTATGGGCAGGAGCCGGTTTTGTCAAATGGTTTTTGCGTGTTGGGAGTATTTTCCAGGGAAGGAAGGGAGGGGCTCGGGACAGAAGGCCGGTTTTGGGGCCTTTGCCGGGATCGTCCCGGGAGATAAAAAGGTTGCATTGGCGATCTCCGGCCGGGTATGCATCATGCCCTCGCGTTTCCAGGTGTGTCCGGCGCGATGTTCAAAAACAGATCGATAAGGATGATTCATGAAAAAGATTTTGCCCGTTCCGGACGGGTCCACCTCGCCCCAGGCCGCCCTTGTGGTCATCTGCCTGACCAGTTTTCTGGTCCCGTTCATGCTCTCCTCGGTGGGCGTGGCCCTGCCCACCATGGGCCGGGAGTTCGGGGCCAGTGCCATGCAGCTCGGTCTGGTGGAGACCATGTATATCCTGTCCGTGTCCGTGTTTCTCCTGGCCTTTGGCCGGCTGAGCGACATTCTGGGGCGGCGGCGGGTCTTTTTGTGGGGCATCGGGATTTTCACCCTGTCCACAGCGGCCATCTCCATGGCCTGGTCCATCCAGTCCATTATTTTCATGCGTTTTTTTCAGGGGGTGGGCGGGGCTATGATCAATGTCACCGGTCTGGCCATCCTGGTCTCCCTGTTTCCTCCCACGCAGCGGGGCCGCGTTCTGGGCTGGATGATCGGAGCCGTGTATGCCGGCATCTCCTGCGGTCCGCCCATGGGCGGCTTTCTGGCCACCTGGTTTTCCTGGCGGGCCATCTTCTGGGTCGGGGTGCCCATCGGTGCGGCCTGCCTGGTTGCAGGGATGACCAGGCTTCGTACCGAATGGCGCGAGGCACAAGGGGAGCGGTTCGACTGGCAGGGGAGTCTGCTCTACGGACTGGGGGTCGGGCTGATCGTGTACGGCGCGACCCATATCGGGGAAGGAATTTCCGGCAGGGTCCTTGTCGGAGCCGGACTGGCCGTGCTGGTTCTGTTTCTGCGCTTTGAGTCCGGTCGGTCCATGCCTGTGCTCGATATCGCCTTGCTGCGCTCCAACAGGGTGTTCGCCTTTAGTAACCTGGCAGCCATGATCAATTATGCCTCCACCTTCGGAGTGACCTTTTTTATGAGTCTGTTTCTGCAGTACGCCAAGGGGATGAGCGCCCAGGAGGCGGGACTGATTCTGGCGGTACAGCCGGTGGTGCAGTTCATGGTGGCCCCTTTTGCCGGACGCCTTTCGGACCGCGTGCCTGCGGCCTGGGTGGCCACGGCCGGAATGGGGGTCTGTGCCCTGAGTCTTGGGCTGGCATCCACGGTGGGCGCGCAGACCGGGCCGGCAACGATTTTTGTCCTGCTCGTTTCCCTCGGCCTCGGGTTCGCCTTTTTCGCCGCCCCGAACACCAGCGTGATCATGGGCAGTGTTGAGAAAAAACACATCGGGCTGGCTTCGGCCCTGACCGGGGTCATGCGCACCCTGGGCATGACCTGGAGCATGATCGCCGTAACCGTGCTCTTTTCCCTGTACATGGGCAAACACGCCGTGACCGCCGAGACCCTGCCCCGGTTTTTGAACTCCATGCAGACCGCATTTCTGTGTTTCTGCATCCTCTGTCTGGTCGGGGTCGGTCTGTCCCTGTTCCGGACCGGGAAGGTGCAAACCAGAGAGGGTACCAGTGAAGAGGTGGCGGAGCAGGGCGAGCCCTGAAGTATTCCGGCAGACAGTGTTTCTCGTCGGTCTGTCGTCGTACGCAAGAAAGGGGCCGCCTTCCCATGAAGGCGGCCCCTTTCAACGTATGGAGGGAGGCGGAGATATGGTCTACCAGTTCTCACCCAGCAGTTCGAAGTGGGCCTGGGGATGGGCGCAGGCCGGGCAGAGCTGTACGGCTTCGTTCCCTTCGTGCAGGTAGCCGCAGTTGCGGCAGCGCCACACGACCTTGGTGTCGCGGGAAAAGACCTTGCCGTTTTTCACGTTTTCGAGCAGATCCCGGTACCGCTTTTCATGCTGTTTTTCGGCCACGGAAACAGCATCGAACACGTCCGCGATCTCGTTGAACCCTTCTTTTCGGGCCGTGTCTGCAAAGGTCGGATACATGTCGGCCCATTCCTCGTACTCCCCGCAGGCCGAGGCTTCCAGGTTTTCGGCGGTGGTTCCGATCACGCCGGCCGGAAAAGCTGCGGCTATTTCAAGCTCTCCGCCTTCCAGAAACTTGAAGAACCGTTTGGCGTGTTCCTTTTCCTGGTTGGCGGTCTCCTCGAAGATGGCGGAGATCTGGACGTATCCTTCCTTGCGGGCCTGCCCGGCAAAATAGGTATACCGGTTGCGGGCCTGAGATTCTCCGGCAAAGGCGGTGAGCAGGTTCTTTTCGGTCTGGGTTCCTTTGATGGACTTGGACATGATGATGTTCCTCCTGGAGTACGAATGTTCGAGTATGTGTGCTTTTTACGAGAATCATCCCGTTGAAGCGCCTTTTAGGAATGATTACTATTTAAGTCAAGCAGATTTTTTTGCTCAGCCAGTGGTATTCTTATCGTGTGCCTGGAGCCAAAATCCCTTTTTGCCTGGCGGTTTTTGCGCCCTCCGGAAAAAGATTCGTATATGCGAAGGGCGCAACGATGAGATCCGGGCAGTGGACCGTACGTTCAGTTACCTGTTTGAAAACCGCAACATCCCGGGAAATCGCCCCCTTGGCTGCGGAGGGATTCTCGGATGAAATACG
>JAWLGC010000198.1:0-2735 GCA_041685265.1 Desulfomicrobiaceae bacterium
GGGCGGCATTGCCATTCTGCGCGGCAACCTGGCTCCGGACGGAGCCGTGGTCAAGCAGTCGGCCGTGGCCCCGGGGATGATGCAGCGCACCGGTCGGGCCCGGGTTTTTGAGAGCGAGGAGGACGCGGTGCTGGCCATTTTTGGTGGAAAGATCGAGGCCGGGGACGTGGTCGTTATCCGCAATGAAGGCCCCAGGGGCGGTCCCGGCATGCGGGAGATGCTCACCCCGACTTCGGCCATTGCCGGAATGGGACTCGGCGCGGATGTGGCTTTGATCACCGACGGACGGTTCAGCGGCGGAACACGGGGCGCAGCTATCGGGCATGTCAGCCCGGAGGCGGCCGACGGAGGACCTATCGGGCTGGTCCGTGAAGGGGATTCCATCAAGGTGGATATCCCGGCCCGGACTCTGGAGCTGCTGGTTTCCAGGGAGGAGCTGGCCGAGCGGGCTGCTGCGGCGAAGCCGGTGGTCAAGGAAATCTCCTCGCCGCTGTTGCGTCGCTACAGTCGCCTGGCTTCGTCCGCTGCCACGGGTGCCGTGTTCAAGGGATAACATTGTCGGAACACAAGATGTGGACGTCCGGAGCATACCGTGTTCCGGGCGTTCACGTACCCAGGGGAGGTCTGAAGCGTGTCCGATTCAACCATCTGGACCGAAGAAACCGTCCAGCGCTACGAGCAGTGGTTCGATTCCCCGCTGGGCAGGTATGTTCTGGCCAGGGAGAAACGGTTTCTGCAGCATATGATCTCCCCATGGCCGCGTCGCAGACAGCACCTGCTGGAGGTTGGATGCGGGACTGGATTTTTTCTGGAGATGTTCTGGGAGGCCGGATTCGACGTGACCGGGGTCGACAGGGCTCCGACAATGATCAGTCGGGCCAGAGAGAGAATGGGCGACAGGGTGGATTTTCATCTCGGCGTGGCCGAGGAACTCCCTTTTGACGACAATGAATTTGATTTCGTGAGCCTGATTACTGTTCTGGAATTCTGTGACGATCCGGCCCGGGCTCTGTGCGAGGCGCATCGAGTGGCCCGCAAGGGGGTGCTGGTCGGCTTTTTAAACAGATATTCTCTGTATTATCTGAGTCGCGGCAGAAAGAGAAAGGGGCGGGAAACAGGACTGCTCCGTAATGCAACATGGTTTTCCTGGCCCGAAATGAAACGAATACTGATAGAAACCATGGGAACCCATCCCATGCAGGCCAGGTCCATTCTGCTCGGACCGCCCTCCACCTGGCGTTCATGCCCCGGTGTGAATCAGTTCAACGAACTCCCTCTTTTTCCCTGGTGTGGAGCCTTTGCGGCCGTACGGGTGGACTTGTACGGCAAGCCGGTAGTCACCCCCCTTCTGCAGTGGAAGAGAAATCGGGCGAGAGAGCCCGTGGACGGGGTTTGGGGGAGTTTTAAGTGTTAGGTTTTAGGTTTTAGGTTTTAGGTTTTAGGTTTTAGGTTTTAGGTTTTAGGTTTTAGGTTTTAGGTTTTAGGTTTTAGGTTTTAGGTGGCTGTCATACCACGTACCGCTTGAAATTTAAAACTTTTTTTCATGGACCAGGGTGGCGAGTTCGGTCAGGGCCCGGGACGGGTCCGGATGCTGGAAGATATTCCGTCCGATACTCACTCCGGCAATGCCGGTGGGCAGAGCTTCTCGAACCTGGGCCAGGAGATCTTCAAAGGAGTCTTTTTTGGGGCCGCCTCCGATGATGACCGGGGCCGGACACCCCGAGACCGCTTTGGCAAAGCTTTCCTGGTCTCCGGAATACGGGACCTTGATCATGTCCGCATCCAGTTCCGCGCCGATACGGATGGAGTGGTTGATGAGCACCGGGTCCAGTTCATTGACGATCTGTCCTCCCCGGGCGTAGATCATGGCCAGGACCGGAATGCCCAGTTGGTGCGCTTCCTCGGTGACCGCCCCCAGATCCGCAAGCATCCGGTCTTCAAGGTCGTTTCCGATGTTGATATGCATCGACAGGCAGTCCGCTCCAAGACGAACCGCTTCCTGCACCGAACAGACCAGGGCCTTGTTGTAGGCCGGCAGGCCGTGTTTGGTTCCTGCGGAGAGGTGAACGATCAGCTGCATATCCGGATCCAGTTCGGGGCCCAGAGAACGGGCCATGCCTTTGTGCAGGATCGTGCCGTTCACTGGAGCGGTGCGGACGGAGTGCAGGAATGCTCCCACATCTTCCAGGCCGGGCACGAGCCCTTCACTGGCTCCATGATCCAGGGGCAGGAGAATTGTCTTGTTGCTGGTTCGGTCCATGAGCCGCTGCAGCCGTCGTGCGCATCCCGTCATTGTCAGTCCTTGTTGTTGAAATATTCGTTTTATCCTATCTGCCCGACCAGACGACCCGCTTTCCCTTGATTTTCACCCACCCCAGTGGGAGCTCCCGCCAATACATGGGAATGTTCCTGCCCTTACCCGGAGCAGCCAGGCTCTGCCCTGAGAGGAGTCTGGTCAGATCTTCGACATCGTCCAGATACAATCCGGTCTTATTGTCTTCGATCCGCGGTATCAGACAGTGCATGCGCGGGTCTACATGGAAGCGATCTTTTTTAAGGGTTCCGATACGGGTGCCCTGCCAGCGCAGATTTTCGGGAAAACAGGTTCTGGCCTGCCCGGGCAGAAAGATGACCTGATCGGAAAAGACCCGAAGTTCGCCATGCTTAAGAATGTCCCGGTTCAGAATATGGTCGGGATCGATATCGCTTACGGAGACTGTTCTGCCCGGCAGGTC
>JAWLGC010000082.1:0-8843 GCA_041685265.1 Desulfomicrobiaceae bacterium
CTTTCACCGCGAAGGACGCGAAGAAGCGCGAAGGAAGAGGGATATGTGTCGTATAGGTCTCATGGGCCCCATTGCTTTTGAGGAAATTGAGCAGTGCGTACCATCAGTAATACAGAACAGTCTCCTGGAGGGAGAACATGGCATACGAGAAAAAACGCCGGGGCGGCGTGGTCTATTCAACGGAAACAGGACGAACCTGTCCCGGGTGCGGCAGGCCGGTGGACGGCTGCACCTGCCGCAGGGGAGCGTCGGCACCATCCGCGGACGGGACCGTCCGCGTCTCAAGAGAGACCAAGGGGCGCAAGGGCAAGGGGGTGACCGTGGTCACGGGCGCGGACCCAAAGGACCTTGCCGTGCTCGGCAGACGTCTCAAACAGGTCTGCGGCAGCGGGGGCACGGTCAAGGATGGCCGCATCGAGATCCAGGGGGATCACCGGGAACGGGTTCTTCAGGAGCTTGAGAAACAGGGGATCAGGGCGAAGAGGAGCGGGGGGTGAACGGCAGCTATACCCTGTCCAGTTCCTCCATGACCAGGGGCAGGATGCGGCGTACAATCTCGGCCACCCCCTGTTCGTTGGGGTGCAGCCCGTCGTCCAGGACCAGGGCCGGGTCCGTGAGCACGCCTTCGAGAAAAAATGGATACAGGGGAATACCGTATTTTTTTGCGATGTCCGGGTAGACCTGATCAAAGGAATAGCGGTACAGGGGACCGTAGTTGGCCGGGGCGCGCATGCCGCACAGGATGACCCGGGCTCCCACGGCCAGACATTTTTCGATCATGGCCTCCAGGTTGGACCGCATCCGGTCCGTGGGCAGACCCCGCATTCCGTCGTTGGCCCCGAGTTCCAGAATGACCAGATCCGGTCTGTCCTCAAGGGACCAGTCCATGCGAACCAGTCCGCCTTCGGTGGTGTCCCCGGACACGCCGGCATTGGTGACCCGGACCTCGTGTCCGTTTTCAAGCAGGGCCTGTTCCAGGCGGGCGGCAAAGGAGTCTTCCGCGGCCAGGCCGTAGCCCGCGGTCAGGCTGTCGCCGAAGGCGAGGACATGTTTCGGGGGTGCCGGCCCGGGATCGCCTCCGGCCGGGGCGGGGCCGGGGCAGATCGTGCACAGGCAGAAAACAAGAATCGGCAACCAGACAAGATGCAAGGAGTTGATCATGCGGTCTCCCGTTATAGAGCTCGAAGAAATACATCTGACGCTAGCCGCAGGGGGCGGCGAGGTCAACATCCTGAACGGAGTGAACCTGACCGTGTTCGAGCAGGAGACCCTGGCCGTTGTCGGTCCGTCCGGTTCGGGGAAGACCACCACGTTGATGATCATGTCCGGGCTGGAACGGGCCACCTCGGGGCGGGTCGCCGTGGCCGGAACGGTTCTCAATGCCCTGAGCGAGGACGATCTGGCCAGGTTCCGGCGGGAACACATGGGCATCGTGTTTCAGTCCTTCCACCTGGTGCCGACCATGACCGCTCTGGAGAACGTGGCCCTGCCCCTGGAGTTCGCCCGCAATCCAGCAGCCAGGGACGCGGCCGACGCGGCCCTGGCTGCTGTGGGGCTGTCCGGCCGGGCCGCCCACTATCCGGCCCAGCTTTCCGGAGGAGAACAGCAGCGGGTGGCCCTGGCCCGGGCCTTTGCCGGACATCCCCGGGTTATCCTGGCCGACGAGCCCACGGGCAACCTGGACCAGGACACGGGAGGCAGGGTCATGGATACCCTGTTCGGGTTGAGTCGGACATTCGGGACCACCCTGGTGCTCATCACCCATGATCCGAAGCTGGCCGATCGGTGCGAGCGAAGTGTGCGCATGGCCTCCGGGACCGTGCTGGCCATGGAGGCGTCATGAACCTGCGGGACGATTTCAGGATGGCCATGGTGCTGGCCGTGCGGGAGCTCAGGCACGGTCTGCGCGGGTTCGGGGTATTTCTGGGCTGTCTGATCCTTGGCGTGTTCACCATCACGGGAGTGGGCACCTTTTCCGAGTCCGCCCGGCAGGGGCTGCTGCGTGACGCCCGGTCCATCATGGGCGGCGACCTGGAGATCCGGATCACTTCCCGCAGCCTGAACCGGGAGCAGGAAGCGTTTTTTCGCAACCGGGGAACCCTGTCCCGGGTGGCCATGACCCGGACCATGGCCAGGACGGCGAAGCGGTCCGTGCTCGTGGAGCTCAAGGGGGTCGACGATGCGTATCCCTTATACGGGAGCGTGTCTCTGGCAGGCGGAGGAAACCTGCAGGACCTTCTGGCGGGTGCGCGGGGCATGCCCGGGGCCGTGGCCGACCGGCTCCTGCTGGATCGACTCGGCCTTGATATCGGCGATACCGTCCGCATCGGGTCGCAATCCTTTGTCCTTCGGGGAGTGATCGCCTCGGAACCGGACCGGGTGGTGCAGGCCTTTGCCCTGGGCCCCCGGATGATGACCTCCCTTCAAGCCCTTGAACAGACGGGACTGACCGGCCCGGGCTCCCTGGTCAGGAACGGGTACCGGGTGCGCTTGTCTTCAGGGGACCCCAAAACAGTCATTAAAGAGGCCGAGGCCGCCTACCCGGATCAGGGGTGGTCCATGCGGGATTACACTCGGGCCGCCCCTCGTATCCGGACTCTGCTCGAGCGTCTTGACATCAACCTGACCCTTATAGGTCTTGGCGCCCTGCTGGTCGGCGGCCTGGGCATCTCCGGGGCTGTGCGCGGCTATCTCGAGGCGAGAATCGGCCGTATCGCCGTCATGAAGTGCGTGGGAGGAACCGGGCCGGTCCTGCTCGGCTCCTATCTGCTGCAGGTCCTGATTATCGGGGGGATCGGGTCCGGGATCGGCATGCTGTTCGGCTCCATGGTCCCGTGGGCGGCTTCGGCACTGTTCAGGGAGGGGCTTCCCTTTCACCTGGCGTCCGGAATCCAGATCGGTCCGCTGGTCCGGGCCGCCCTGTTCGGCATCTGCACCACCCTGGCCTTTTCCTCGCGGACCCTGGTCATGGGCGTACGCGTGCCCCCGGCCTCGTTGTTTCGGGGCTATGTGGCGAATTTTCGAAACGGCGGAGTGCTCGCCCTGGCCCTGCCCGGGTTCTTTTTCGCCGTTCTGGTCGGCCTCGTGTTTGTCTTTGCCGGGAATTTCAAGCTGGCTGCCGGGTTCACCGTGGGGACCGTGGGGTGTTTTGTTCTGTTCCGTCTGGCGGCCGGGACCGTTCGTTTCCTGAGCCGAAAAGCCGTTGGTTTCAAAAACCCCTCCCTGCGTATCGGCCTGGCCCAGATCCACCGTCCCGGGGCTCCCACCTCCAGTCTGGTCTTTGCCCTCGGGCTGGGGTTGACCTGTCTGGTGGCCGTGGCCCTGGTCAACGACAACCTGACCCGGGCCCTGTCCTCGGACATCGCGGACAGGGCGCCGTCCTTTTTCTTCATGGA
Source organism: Desulfomicrobiaceae bacterium (assembly GCA_041685265.1). Lineage (GTDB taxonomy): Bacteria > Desulfobacterota > Desulfovibrionia > Desulfovibrionales > Desulfomicrobiaceae > JAWLGC01. The sequence goes on from JAWLGC010000082.1 coordinate 3,396, forward strand.
TATCCAGGCAGGGGACGCGGACCGGTTCGAGGCCGTGGTCCGGTCTGAACCCGGCGTCAGCGCCCTGAGTCGCAGTCCGGTCATCCGAGGGAGGATCACCCGTCTCAAGGAAGTGCCCGTAAGCCGGGCCGAGGTGGCCCCGGAGGTATCCTGGGCCGTGCGCGGGGACCGTATGTTCACCTTTGCCGGCTCCATGCCGGACGGCACCCTCCTGGCCGAAGGAGAGTGGTGGCCTTCGGACTATTCCGGGGAGCCGCTCATCTCCCTGACCTCGGATCTGGCCCGGGGGTTCGGCATGACCGTCGGAGACACCCTGACCGTGAACGTGCTCGGCAGGGCCGTCACCGCCCGGGTGGCCAATATCCGGGATGTGGACTGGAGCACCCTGAACATGCAGTTCGCGGTCATTTTTGCCCCGGGCCCCCTGAACCGGGCCCCGCATACCTGGCTGGCCGCGGTACACGCCGATCCCGGGGCCGAGAGCCGGGTTTTTTCCGCAGTGGCCGACACCTTTCCGGCCGTGGCCATCGTTCGCCTCCGGGACGTTTTGAATACTGTCAGCTCCCTGTTCTCCCGGATGGCCCTGGTCTTCAAGGGGGTCTCCAGCCTCGCCCTGATCACCGGATTTTTGGTTCTGGCCGGGACCTTTTCTGCGGACCAGCACCGCCGCATCTACGATGCGGTGGTGTATAAGGTCTGCGGAGCCACCCGGGGAGATATTCTCCTGGCCCTGATCACGGAATTCGCGGTCCTGGGTGCGGCCACTGGAATAATCGCCTGCCTGACCGGCGGCCTGGCCGGCTGGGCCGTTATCAACGGCCTCATGAACATGCGCTTTGAGCTCTCCCCCGGCGTGGTGGCGGGCACGGTTGCCGCAGGAACCCTGATCGCGCTGTTCTTCGGCCTGGCCGGCACAGCCCGGGTCCTGGGGAAGAAGGCCGGGCCGTATCTGCGCAATGAATAGGTTACATTCGTATTGGTAACTGAAGTTACGCACCGTCTCCCCCTTCGCGTTTCTTTGCGCCCTTCGCGGTGAAAAAATCTTACCGCGAAGGACGCGAAGAGCGCGAAGGAAGAGGGGGATGGGGCATATAGGTCTCATCGGTCCCATTGCCTTGAAGAAGATTGAGACGTGCGTAACTTCAGTTGGTAATTATACTATTTCCACAAAATTCTGGCCAAAGAAAAGTGCCTGAAAGCCGATTCTATCGTAACGGATCCGTGGTTCAGAACAAATTGGAAATGGTATAATCAGTCGAGTTCAAAATCGATTTGGAGGCCGAAAATGAAATTTCCATACGGCATGACCGATTTCAGAGAGATCGTGACGGGCGGGTATCTTTACTGCGACCGAACAGACAGGATTCCGTTTCTGGAGGAGGCCAAGTCCCAGTTGTTCATCCGGCCCCGCAGATTCGGCAAGAGCCTGCTGCTGTCCATGCTGGAGCACTACTATGACGTGGCCAGGAAAGAGGAGTTTCAGGAGATCTTCGGGGGGCTGGCCATTGGGAAGAATCCTACGGAACTCAGGAATCGTTTTTTTGTGCTGCGCTGGGATTTTTCCTGTGTGGATGCGAGCGGTTCCTTTGAGGATATCAGGCAGTCGCTGTACAATCATATCAATGCCAGAATTGAGACATTTGTGCGCCGATATCGTCGTGTCGGGTACCTGCTCGGTGACTTGAATATGAATTGGGAAGACGCCCTTGCCTCGGTGGAGTCTCTGCTTGGCGCAACCGCTGCCCTTGGCCATCCCGTATATCTGCTTATCGATGAATACGACAACTTTGCCAACACGGTCATGATGCAGGGGGGCAACAGCCGGGAGCGGTATGAGGAACTGGTTCATGATCAGGGTATTCTGAAGACCCTGTTCAGGGCGGTGAAATCCTCCACGTCCAGTACCGGTTTTGACCGGGTGTTTATTACCGGGGTGTCGCCGGTGGTGCTGAGCGATATCACCAGCGGGTATAATATCGCCAGAAATATTTACTTTAATCGCAGATTTAACGATCTGTGCGGGTTTCGGGAGGACGAAGTCAGGCAGGTGCTTGAAGAGTTGGGCCCGGCCTGTGGTTTTGCTGCCGAGGATGCCGAGCAGGGTGTCATCATGGCACGGAGCTATTATAACGGATACAGGTTCTGTCGTGATAACGAGGGTAATGTCTACAATCCGACACTATGCCTCTACTTTTTCAGCCAGATTCGGGAGGAGTGCGGTTTCCCCCGAAAAATGCTCGATGCCAACCTGGCCGTGGACCAGTCCAAGCTGAAGTATGTGGCCTCCATCCCCATGGGACGGGACATCCTGGTGACCCTGATGCAGCGGGATCGGGAACTTCCCGTGAACGATATCGTGGACCGGTTCGGCCTGGATGAGATGCTGGACGAAGCCGCCCACAATCACGATTTTCTGCTCTCTTTCCTGTACTACTTCGGGGTGCTGACCCTGGCCGGAGAGGACGAGATGGGCAGGCTCCTGCTCAGGGTACCCAATCTGGTCATGCAGAGCCTGTACGTGGAGCGGGTCCAGCGCATGCTGCTGCCCGACCCGGCCGTGCGGGATGAAGGGGTGCGTGCCGCTGAGCAGGTGTTTCAACGGGGAAATATCGCTCCTGTATGCGCGTTCGTACAGGACACCCTGTTCTCCGTGTTCCGCAACCGCGACTACCGATGGGCCAACGAACTAACCCTGAAGACCGCTTTCTTGACTCTCCTGTACAATGATATCCTGTTCATCATGGATTCTGAGCCCGAAGTGGGCCGACGGTACGCGGACCTGACCATGATCATCCGTCCGGACATGCGGCGGTTCAAGATTCTGGATGTGCTCATCGAATTCAAGTTTGTATCGCTCAAGGAGCTGGGGTTGAGCGGGGAGCAGGTTGGGGACATGAGTGGGGATGAGATGACCGCTCTGCCTGTGGTCAAAAAGAGTGTTGCCGAGGGGCGGCAGCAGGTGGCTGCGTATGGCGGGGCGCTTGATTGCAAGTACGGAAATCTCCGGCTGCAGAAGTTTGTGGTGGTGGCGCTGGGGTTTGAGCGGGTGGTGTGGGAGAAGGTGGAGTGAGGTGAGGAATCGTCGCTGTCCCGCTTCCTGGCTGATGTCGGTCGCTGTGGATAACGACTTGTGAGAGTTTTTTTGCGGAGTCAACTCGACTGAACGAGCCCGTATCGGAATCATCCGGTGCGGGCTCGTATTTTTTTGTTCCATTCGAGGTCCTCGGGAATATCGAGAACCCGGGAAAGCAACACTATATGTAATTAGACTGCGTATAGTGTCAGAAGCCGGGATCGGAAAAACGGGTCGGCTTCTGACGAGGGCTGCAACAAAAAAAGATTTTTAGTGTGCCATCAAAAGCAGGAATTTGAAATGAAAGGATATGTTCTGGGTGTCCTCATTATGTTCGTATTAGTTTCCGGTTGCGTCAAGCAGCCGCCGCATCCGGATTCCGCTGTTTCGCCGCCGGATGATGTCAATGTCGCTCTGATACGAAGCATCGAGCGTGGTGAATTTTCCCTGGCGGTCAAAAATTATACCAGGCTCATTGCCGATCACGGGCCCCGGCCCGGGTTTCTGTACAACAGGGGGTGTGCCTATCTCGGTCTGAAAAAATATGAAAGGGCCCGTGATGATTTCGCAGCGGCCCTAAAGTCCGATCCCACCTTCTGGCAGGCCGGGTACAATCTGGCCCTGGCCCTGTTCGAGCTCGGTCGGCACAGGGACGGAGTGGCTGAGTTGAGGCGTTGTCAGGATGTGGACGCCGGTTACGTCCCGGCCTCCTACGGGCTCGGGGTGTATTTTCTTGAACGTAAACAGCTTGACCGGGCCATCGTGGAATTCACCCGGGTCATCGAACGGGCTCCGGCTTCTGCGGATGCCCGGGTGAACAGGGGGGTGGCTTATCTGGAGACCGGACAGCCGGATCTGGCGGTGCGCGATTTTTCCCGGGTTCTGGAACGGACCCCGGGTGCCTCAGCGGTGTTCTACAACCGGGGCATAGCCTATGAGCAGCTCGAGGATTTTGAGGCCGCGGTTTCGGATTATACCCGGGCGGTGGAGTTCAATCCGGAGTTCGGCGCGGCCTATTACAACCGCGGCCTGCTCCTGGAGCGGATGCACGAGCGGGAGCGGGCCTGCAGGGATCTGGCCACGGCCTGCGAGTTCGGGTTCTGTGAGCGGTACAAACACATGCAGAAGCTCGGGGAGTGCCGGGAGATGAACAGCGCCTCGTACGGAGCAGAGCAATGACAGGCCACGCAGTCCTTCCCCGGGGAATGGCCCGGGCGGGCTCCGTGCTGCTGCATCCGGTCGTTTTTCGGGTGCTGGTCGTGTTGATCACCCTTTCCGTGGTGGTCGCCCTGGGGACCGGGTATGTTCTGGACCGGGTGGACAGGGGGGTGCGTGTCCCCGGCCGGCAGGAACCGGCTGATTTTCCGGCGTCCGCGGAGGACGGCTCGAAATCGCGCCAAAAACCTCTGGCCGCCTACGCTCCCATTGCCCGGCGGGATCTGTTCGGCACCGCAGAGGCCCGCAGGGCACTTGAGGCCCTGAGGAAGGAGGAGGTCGATGTGTCCGAGATCCCCCTGGCTGCTGAATCTCTCCGTCTTAATCTCAAGGGCACGGTCATCGGGTCCGACGGCACGGAACGGGTGGCGGTCATCGAGGATCAACAGACCCGGAAACAGGGGCTGTACCGGGAAGGGGACCGTATCAGAAACGCCCTGATCAAATCCATCCTTCGAAACAACGTGGTCATCAACACCGGGACCCGGGACGAGGTGCTGACCATCAATCCCGAACAGCGGAGCAACGGGGCGCTGGCCGGTCCCGGGGCCGTGAACGGGGAAGCCGGGGAGCCCACCACCCTGAGCAGGGAGTTTCTGGAGCGTTCTCTCGAGGATCTCGGAGACGTGCTTGAGTCCGTGACCATCCGTCCGCAGCGCCTTCCTGACGGGAGTACCGGGTTTCGGGTGACCAGGGTTCGGCCGAATTCAGTGTTTGCCAAGCTCGGCCTGCGCAACAACGACGTGGTTGCCGAACTGAACGGCGCCCCCATGCAGAGTCAGGGGGAGCTGCTGGAAACCATTCAGGGGCTGCAGAGCGGGGAAGAAGTGGAACTTTCCGTGCGGCGCGGGTCACGGATGACCTCGTTCCGGTACAGGGTGGAATAGGGTTTTAAGTTTTAAGGGTTAAGGGTTAAGGGTTAAGGGTTAAGGGGTAAGGGGTAAGGGCAATGGCGTTAAGTAACTCCTGAGATGTACTATTTCAGGCCGGCAACGCCTGCAGGAACAGTCCGGGCATTTCCACGGGGCGGACCGTGTGCGTCCGGTTGGGCGGGAAAGGCGTGTTACGGGTCAGGGAAAGAGAGGAAAAGGGGATGAATCCGGAGTATCGGGAACCGAGGAAAAGGGTCGCGGAATGAAGACAAGAGCTGGAAAGATGAT
>JAWLGC010000082.1:8943-11135 GCA_041685265.1 Desulfomicrobiaceae bacterium
GCTGTTGCTGTTGCTGGTCGGAGTGGTTTGCGTGGTGGTCTGCGGACCGGTTCATGCCCGGGAGGAGTCCGGGGAGCAGAAATATATCTCCATGGATTTCGACCAGGTGGACATCAATGTGTTCATCAAGTTCATCAGTGAGCTGACCGGAAAGAATTTTGTGGTCGACGACAAGGTCCGGGGTAAAGTGACTGTGCTTTCACCTACGAGGATCAGCGTGAACGAGGCCTTCAAGGTCTTTGAGTCCGTGCTCGAGGTGAACGGATTTACGGTGGTCGAGTCCGGAGATGTGTTCAAGGTGGTCCCTTCGGTGAGGGCCAGGCAGAAGAATGTCGAGACCAGGACCTCGCCCCGTTTTGAGAAACGTCCGTCGGACAAGTTCGTGACCCAGATCATTCCGCTTCGGTTCGCCTCGTCCTCCAAGGTCCGCAAATTGCTGGTGCCCATGGTTTCCAAGGAGGGGGTACTGGTGGATTACCCTCCGTCGAGCACCCTGATCGTGACCGACTACTATTCCAATATCCAGCGGTTGATGCGCATCGTGCAGGAGATCGATGTGCAGAGCGGCGATGTTGAACTGCTGGTGATTACCCTGAAATACGCCAACGCCGGAAAACTGGCTATGAGTCTGGGAAAACTCCTGCAGGCGGGAAGACCGGCAGCCAAGGAGGCCGACGTGATCCGGCCCCAGGTCATTGCCGACGAGCGGCTGAACGCGCTCATGATTCTGGTTGCCAAGGAGGATCTGTCCCGGGTCCGGCGGCTGGTACGTGACCTGGACCTGCCCACGCCAAGAGGCACCAGCACCGTACATGTGGTCAAGCTGGACAATGCCGTGGCCGAGGACCTGGCTGCTGTTCTCACCGGGCTGGCCGGTACATCCGGACAGGACGCCAAGGGGGAGCCGATCATCTCCAGGGATGCCAGGATCGTGGCCGACAAGGCCACCAACAGTCTGGTGGTCACGGCCGAGCCGGACGAGTTCGATGCCCTGGAAGAGATCATCGACCAGCTGGACCGGCCCAGGAAACAGGTCTTCGTGGAGGCGTTGATCATGGACGTGACCACGTCCAAGGCCCGGTCCATCGGAGTCAGCTGGACCGTGGGCGAGGATATCTCCAACTTTAAAACCGATACCGTGCTTTTCGGGGGCTCCAATCAGGGTGGGTTCAACTCCTTCTTTAATACCGACGGTACCCTGGCCGACACCCTGTCGACCCCGAGCGGATTCTCGGTAGGGGTATTGTCCGCCCCCATCTCCATTGGCGGGTACGAATTTTTCGATCTTGGCGCCATTTTGCAGGCCTCCAGGTCCGACAGCGACTTCAACGTCATCTCCACGCCTCAGCTTATGACCCTGGATAACGAGGAGGCCTCGGTGGTGGTGGCCGAGAATATCCCCTTTGTGACCACCAGCAATACCGACGCGGCCAATACGGATTACACCAGCCAGAGCTACGAGTACAAGGATGTGGGCATCACCCTGAAGATCACCCCCCAGATCAACGATCGCAACCTGGTCCGGCTGAAAATCTATCAGGAGGTCAGCGATGTGGTCCAGTCCACGGTCAGTGTGGGCAATGATCTGTCCGTGCTTGCGCCCACGACCCGTAAACGTACGGCCGAGACCGCTGTGGAGGTCAGGGACGGCCAGACCGTGGTTATTGCCGGGCTTATCGAGAAGACCGATACCACCGGGGAGAAAGGGGTTCCCGGGCTGAGCGACATTCCGGGACTGGGCTGGCTGTTTAAGACCAGGAGCACGGAATCGGGCAAGACCAATCTGTTTATTTTTCTCACCCCGCATATCGTGGACAACCCGAATGATGCCAGATCCATCTACATGCGCAAGGCCCGGAACATCGAGTCGGTCCGCTACGGACTGGACGGGCGTCTGAAACCTCTGACCCGGCCCATGATTCCGGCCCCCCCCATGGTGCGCTGATGTTGGCCCAGGATATCGGCGAAATGCTGGTGGCCCGCGGGGCAGTTTCCACCGAGGAGTTTAAGGAGGCCCGGGAAGGAGCGCTGCGCACCGGCTCGGATCCGGTCCGGGTGCTTATCCGGCAGAAAAAGATTACGGAGTCTGAAGTCCTGGGGATGTACGCAGCGGAGTTCGGGCTGGAGCTCCTGTCCGGAATCCGGGATGCGGATCTGGACTTTGCCCTGGTCCGGCAACTCCCCATCGGGTA
>JAWLGC010000083.1:0-11090 GCA_041685265.1 Desulfomicrobiaceae bacterium
TTGAGGTGATGGGACCCATGGGACGGATGGGACCGATACGACCCATATCTTTCTTCCTTCGCGCTTCTTCGCGTCCTTCGCGGTAAGATTCTTTCACCGCGAAGGACGCGAAGAAGCGCGAAGGGGGAGTTTGTGCAGCGGTGCGTAACTTCAATTATTCCTGGCCGATCGCTTCCAAATCCTGCCCTTCTTTCAACACGTTTTCGAGCAGTTGAAGAGACGGTACAAATACCACCCCGGGCCTGCCTTTTACAAGCTTCTCTCCTCCATGGCGGAACCCCTGGCCACCCACGAGAATAGGCAACTCAGGGAACTCTTCCCGGATGGCATCGATCATTTTAATGAGGGCGGGCATATGGAAAAACACGGTCAGAGAAAGGGCCACGGCATCGGGTGTCTGCTCCCGGAGCAGCCTGAGCAGTTCCCCAAGCGGGGTGTCGGCACCGAGGTACAGGGTGTCCCAGCCGTGGAGCTCGAACACGTCGGCCACCATTTTGGCGCCGATCTGATGCAGTTCCCCTTCCACAGACCCCACCACCACGGATTTGTCCACGGCCGGGGCCGGCTCCATGTCCATGGCCACCCGGTTCATCAATCCCTCGGTGATGGAGCTGGCCATGTGTTCGGCAGCCACGGAAATTTTATTGTACTCCCACAGCTCACCCACCCGGTACATTGAGGGCTGAAACAGCCCGGTATAGACCTCGAGAAAATCACCGGCCTCAACCAGGGCCGAATCGGAAATCCGGGCACAGGCCCGGCGATCCCCTGAAACCAGGGCGGAAACAAAGCCGGCATTACATTTTTCGTCCCCATTGCGTTCTGCACTCACGATACACCTCTCCCTTGTCGACAGGTTCAAAACAGTCCTGTTTCTCTCATTCCTAAAATAACTCGCAACCTGTCTGCAACACCTGTTTTGCTAGTCTTTAACTGAAGTTACGCACTCGTACTGAGATCCTGTGGGTTTTACTCGGCTTGAGGGCTCGGGCGCACGCAGTGGCGCCCCTACGGTATAATCCTGGATTGGTGGTGATTTCGGATGGTTGGGCGTGCGTAACTTCAGTTTTGTAATTATCCAGGTCCAGAACACCGCCCCCTTTTTACGAGGCCCGTCATGAACACGTCTCCCAAATACTCCTACTGCTTTGACAGCCAGTGGTTCATCCGCTGGAATATCCCTGCAGTCCGAGACGGAAAGGACCTCTTCGAGCATGAGATGCTCCTGGATTTCGATCTCCTGGACCAGGACAGGACCAAAAAGAAAAGCATCCGCAAACATCTGACCGTCGGGTTCACTGACCGAAAACTGGACGCCGGAGAAAAAGTCCGGTTCATGTGCACCTCCGATTTTCAGGAAACCCTCAGAACGGGCATTATTGAGGCCAAAAAACAACACGCCGGATATTCCGGCAATATCTGAATGTGAGGAACCATCATGGGAGAACCCTTCGCCATCAAGGACTGCGCCCTGATTTCCATCGCCACCGGAACCAGGGCTCAAGACATCCGGGAATTTCGGGACCGCCTCCAGAGCACGCCGCCAGCCTGCATCTACTACCACTTCTGGGGCGGGCTGCTTAGGCCCTGCTTCGACGAACCCGAATATCAGAACGACTTCGCGGCCTGGGCCTGGCACGGTCTGCGGGACTCGACTCTGGCCGAGCGCCTGGCCCTGATCGACCCCACCCAGTGCACCTGTCTGGAGGAACTGCGCCGGGAGCTTCTGGACATCGTAGAGGAGCGCATGGACGAAAGCGAGTGGATCAACTGGGTCCGGGCCAGAACGCAGTTCTATTTCACCCATGCCCAGATCGTGGTTTTTGACTCCGGAAAACGGATCAAAAAACCAAACAAACTGGGAAAGTCCATCACCAAAATGTCTTCGGGCAGCATTTTCTATCACTTCATCGACGCCAGAAAACGAACGGAGCACAGCAAAAACGATTTTTCCGAATGGCTGAGTCAATTCGGGGATGAATACACTCCTCTTTCCGAACACCTGGCCACGGTGGACCCCTATTTCACCACCCTGAGCGACCTGCGCGAGGAGTTGGGGCAAATTTTTGCCGAACATGCTCCCAAAGAGACGACAGGAGAAAAAACATGACCCTTCTGGAACAATACCGTACCGTGGTCGGCGAGGCCGGCATCGACCAGCTGCACCAGCTGGCCGAGAGCCTCAAGGGACTTCGGATCGTACATGTGAACTCGACCCGGGAGGGAGGCGGCGTGGCCGAAATCCTGACCCGGCTTATTCCGTTAAAACAGGAACTCGGTCTGGACGCGCACTGGGAAATCATCACCGGCGAATCAGACTTCTATCAATGCACCAAGCAGTTCCACAACGGTATGCAGGGAACCCGAATCGAGATGTCCAGACCCTTGATCGCCGCCTATGAGGAGACCAATGCCCGCAACGCAGAAACCCTGCGCAACAGCCTCGAATCAGCGGACATCGTCTTCATTCACGACCCCCAACCGGCCCCGCTCCTTTCCCACTTTCCCAACCGGAGCGGAAAATGGATCTGGCGCTGCCATATCGATGCCGGGCGTCCGTACCGCCCCCTGTGGAAATATCTGCGCCGGTTCGTGACCGATTATGACGCCTCCATCTGGTCTCTGGCCGAATTCGCCCGCCCCCTGCCCCATCCTCTGTACCTGGTGGCTCCGAGCATCGACCCTCTGAGCGACAAAAACCGGGAACTCGCCCGGGAAGAGATCGAGACCGTATACCAGGACTGGAACATCGACAGGGACCGGCCCGTACTGACGCAGATCTCCCGATTCGACAGATTCAAGGATCCCGTCGGGGTCATCCAGGCCTACCGACTCATCAGAGAATTTTATCCGGTACAGCTCATCCTGGCCGGAGGCGGAGCTTCGGACGACCCGGAAGGCAAAGATGTTCTCGCCGAAGTCCGAGCGGTGGCGGGAGACGATCCGGACATCCACATCCTGGAACTGCCTCCGGACGCCAACGTGACCATCAACGCCCTGCAGCGCATCTCCGATATCGTGCTCCAGAAGTCGACCAGGGAGGGATTCGGGCTGACCGTGACCGAGGCCATGTGGAAAGGGAAACCGGTCATCGGCGGGGACACCGGCGGCATCCGGCTGCAGGTCTTCAACCATCATACCGGATTTCTGGTCAATTCTCCCGAAGGAGCGGCCCTGCGTATCCGGTATCTTCTCAAACACCGCCGAAAACTCGAAGAAATGGGGGAAAAAGCCCGTCACTTCTGCTCGGAAAACTTTCTGCTGACCCGCCACCTCCGGGAATACCTGACCCTCATGACCGCTGTGCTGCACGGCGTGGAAGAGCGCATCGAGCTATGAACCTCCCCCGTCCGGATGCTCTCAAGGATTTCTGGCCCGCTGTTCGACGAGCAACGGCACCGGTCCTGGCCCTCGACTACGACGGAACCCTGGCCCCTTTTCATGTCGACCCGTTACAGGCCGTGCCCTTTCCCGGAATTGCCGGCCTGCTCCGGGCCATCACCCTCCGGGCGGCTACCCGGGTGATCATCGTCTCGGGACGCCCCCTTGAAGAGGTCCAGGACCTGCTGCCGCTTCCTGCCTGGTACATCGGCTCCCACGGCCGGGAAACAGCGCCTCCGTTCGGAGAAATCCGGAAACAGCCTCCCTCTCAGGCCCAGCGGACCGGTCTGCAACGGGCCGATGCACTCCTGAACGAACACGGAATCGCCGGAAGAAGGGAATGGAAACCGGCCGGGCTGGCTCTGCACACCCGAAGCATGGACACCGCCGCGGCAACCTGTGCAATCCGCCGGGTAAAGGCGCTGTGGTCCCCCCTGTGTCCGGGATACGGACTGGAGCTCCTCCCCTTCAACGGCGGCATGGAAATCCGGGCTCAGGGCGTACACAAGGGAACCGCCACTCTCGCCCTGCTGGCCGAGCTTCCCAGGCCGGACCTGATCACCTTCCTCGGGGACGACATTACGGACGAAGACCTCTTCAGCGCCCTGGTCCCGCCACATACCGGAATTCTGGTCGGCCCCGCACGAAAAACCGCGGCCCGGGCCGGACTGGCCTCATTCCGGGAAGTACGAAAATTTCTGGGTCACTGGATTCGGGAACGGATTGCGGCCTGAAACATGAACGCCGGAGAGTACCAGCATGAATGCACAACGTCTCATCGTCGTCTCCAATCGACTGCCCATCGTTCTGGACCTGGATACGGCAGGAACCTGGCATATCGAATCCGGCACCGGGGGGCTGGTGACCGCGCTCGGCCCGGTCCTCCGGGACCGGGGCGGAATATGGATCGGCTGGCTCGGAACCCCGGGCAGCCGGCTGCCTGACAAAGAGGATTTTGAACGCCTCCTCGAGACAGGAACCCGGGACACCGGATTCGGTCTGCGATACGTCAATCTGACCCCGGAGGAGGTCGCCGGATACTACGCGGGTTTTTCAAACAACATAATCTGGCCCCTGTTTCACGAATTCACCTCTCTTTGCGACTTCGATCCCGAGTACTGGCAGGCCTACAAAACCGTAAACGCCAATTTCGCCCGGCGCGTGGCCGAGGAGTCCGGCCCGTCGGATTATATCTGGGTCCAGGATTATCACCTGCTGCTCATGGCCTCCCAGCTCAAAGAGATGGAGTGCAACCGGACCACGGGCTTCTTTCTGCACATCCCTTTCCCCCCCCTGGACATTTTTCTCAAGGTCCCCTGGCGGCTGCAGATCCTGGAGGCAATGCTCGAATTCGACCTGATCGGCTTTCAGACAGTGCGCGATATGCGCAACTTCAAACATTGCGTGCAGAACATGATCCCGGACGCTGCGGAAAGCGGAAACGGCGGACAGGTCCGGACGTTCCGTCGCCCGGACCGGGAAGTCCGGGTGGGAGCCTTCCCCATCAGCATTGACTTCCAGTCCTTCGCGGACATGGCAGCCAAACAGAAACAAAGCGACCAGAGCGTTCAGGGCAGACGCGAGGAGGACGAAACCCTGAACATCCTTGGTGTGGACCGCCTGGACTACACCAAGGGCATCCCGCAACGTCTGCGGGCGATCGGTCTGCTGCTGGAAAAACATCCCGAACTGTGCCGCAAGATCGTATTCAATCAGGTTCTGGTCCCGAGCCGTCAGGATGTGGATACCTACGACCAGCTCAAACTGGAAATCGAGCAGCTGGTAGGCGAAATCAACGGACTGTACAGCTGTGAAGGCTGGGTTCCGGTGCACTACCAGTTTCGCTCCCTGTCCCGGGAAGAGCTGGTTCAGACCTACCGCAAAGCCGACGTCTGTCTGGTGACACCTCTCAAGGACGGCATGAACCTGGTGGCCAAGGAATACTGCGCCTGCTCCGTGGACAACACCGGAGCCCTTGTGCTCAGCGAATTCGCCGGGACGGCCGCTGAGCTGTCCCAAGGAGCCCTGCTGGTCAATCCCTATGACCGCAACGGGGTGGCCGAAGCCCTGCATCAGGCACTAACCATGCCGTTGGAAGAGCAGACCTCGCGCATGCAGTGCATGCGGGCAATCATCCGTAGAAGCGACATCGCCAACTGGGCCAACACATTTCTGCACGCCGCCATCACCAGAGACCTCAGCCATTTTCCCCGGGTCCACCTTTTCGTGCCGGATTCGGAGCCCAGTGAGGAATGAGGAGTGACCGACGTCTGCTTGACATCCTGAAGAGCAGAACCCATTCTCTTTTCTTCGAAAATCACCATAGCCTGCAACAACTCACCCCTTCATCCTCAAGGAGGATCTCCATGATCTTGAAAAAAATCCTGATCACCCTCTTGCCTCTCATGCTTTTATCCGCCTGTGCCCCTCAGACCAGGACCCAGAAGGGCGGGCTGTACGGCGCAGCAGGCGGGGCCGCCGCCGGGGCCATTGTCGGACAGATCATCGGCAAAGACACAAAGGGCACCCTGATCGGAGCGGCCATCGGGTCCGCCGTGGGCGGACTGGCCGGAGCCGGAGTCGGCAACATGATGGACCGTCAGGAGCAGGAGCTGAACCAGGCCCTGGCCGCCTCCGATGCTGCGGCTGTGCGCCGGGAAGGCAACCTCATCGCCATCACTCTCAAGGGAGATTTCGTGTTCGACGTGAACTCCGCTCAGGTCAAACCCGGCATGTACTCGGAGCTGGACCGTATCTCAAACGTCATGGTTCAGTATCCTCAGACCGTGGTTCAGGTCGAGGGACACACCGACAGCACCGGCTCGGAATCCTACAACATGGATCTGTCCCGGCGTCGAGCCGAATCGGTTCGCAATCTGATGCTCCAGCGAGGCGTGCCATCCTCCCGTATGCAGGTGGTTGCCTACGGGGAGACCATGCCCGTAGCCACCAATCAGACCGCGGCAGGCCGCCAACTCAATCGGCGGGTGGAAATCAAGGTCGCGCCCATGCCGCAGTAACCGGCAGGATCGATAAATCAAAAAAAGCTCCGGCAGCAAACGCTGCCGGAGCTTTTTTTATGGCCACAGCCGACCATGCTGCTCGGTTCATTTCCCGGCCTGATCCGCCTTGAAGCCAATAACCGGGGTTCATTCAACCACCCGCTTAGGGGAGGTGGATTATGCTCCTTCGTCGCAGGATTACAGGAGTATCAGACCTCTGACCGTAATCCTGTTATTCCTTTTACTCCCTATGATCCCAAACTTTTTTACCTGAGGCATAGAATAATTACAGAACCAACCTCTAAAATCGAAAAATTTCCCGGTTCAACCCTCTCTTCCCTTGCATCATCTGGAGGATATGCTACGAAAAAGAAAAATCACACCCCAAGCCGTCCTCTTTGTGTGACCAGATTTCGTTTATGAAATATTGGACATCGGGTTGTCCAAACTTCAAAACCCAGGAGGCAAATATGTTCAAGAAAATTCTCTGGCCCACGGACTTATCGGAAAACTCCAGGGCCGCCCTGCCCCAGATTCTTTCTCTGAGCAGGAACTACCAGGCCGAGGTGCACATTCTGTACGTCATGGAAACCCTGGCCTCAGAAAATTCATGGTACAAGGAGTTCGGGAGGTCCAGAATCCAGGAAATCCAGGCCCGGGAAAAGGAAAATCTGGAGAAACAACTCGACAAACTGAGAACAACGGCCCTGGCCGAATGCCCCACATGCGTAACCCATGTGGGAGCCGGTGACCCGCCCCATGAGATCATTGAATACGCTGAAAAAGAAAACATGGAGTTGATCGTCATGGCCACTCAAGGACACCGCGGCTACTTTCTGTTCGGGAGCGTGACCGAGCGGGTCCTCAAGCACTCACCCATCCCGGTCATCGCCATCCCCACCCCAAAGAAAAAATGACCCGTCCCGAGCCTCGAGACGACATCATCGCAAGGAGCTTCCAATGGTCAAAAAACTGCTGTGGCCAACGGACATGTCCGAAAACGCGGCCAGGGCACTGCCCCACGTCCAGTCCCTGAGCAAACAGTACCAGGCCGAAATCCATGTCCTGTACGTCATCGAGGACCTGGTACCGCAGATCCCCTGGTACGGGGAACTGGAACGAAAACGTATGAACGAAATCCGGGACTGGGAGAAAAAAACCGCGGCCCTGCGCCTGGATGACCTCTGCACCGAGCACCTTCAAGGGTGCCCGCTGTCCATCCGGCATGTTGCCGTGGGTGATCCCTCGGAACAGATCCTGGCCTTCATCGACAAGGAAAACGTGGATATGGTGGTCATGGCCACCAAGGGGCGCAAGGGCATGTTCGGCTTCGGCGGCGTGACCGAAAAAGTGGTCAAAAATGCATCAGTGCCGGTGGTCACGGTGCCTGTCGGGTAGATAGCAAGGGGCACGGGGCGATAGGCAAGGGGCGAGGGGCCACAGGCACGGGGCGATAGACAAGGGGGAGTCCCCCCGTTCCTGTTTTCCCTGTTGCCTATCGCCCATAGCCCCTTGCCCTTTGCCTATCGCCTATCGCCCATAGCCTATTGCCTATCGCCTATATTACCTCCCGCCTTCCACAAACCTTCCATCGGACCGCAACGTCTCGGACTTGCCGTCATTTCCCTCCAGCCAGCCGATGGCGTCCACCCGGGGGGAGTCGAACTTCGGGACATAGGGTTTGATATCCAGAACCGGAGTTCCGTCCAGAACATCGATACCCTGAACACGCACCCGGTTGCCGTCCACTCCAAGAACCCGGACCACGGACAGCCCCACAGGATTGGGTCGCCGTGGGGCCCGGGTCGCGAACACTCCGCGGGGCACCGTATCCATAAAGGGAACGACCGTCAGGTCGTGCCCTTTTGATTCATGAAAACAATAGATGACAAAGATGTGAGAAAATCCGTCCAGATCCTTGAGTCCGGGCGTGAACTGTTCAAATACCTCGATCTCCCCGACCGTGTCCTGTGCCCCGGAGGGCTGAATGGGCATTTCCTCGCGTGCCGTAAACGGCGATCTGACCACCCCGACCGATTCCATGACAATCCTCATTTTTTCTCCTATTTTCTTGACCGAACCTCGATCTTGCTTCAAACCTCAATCAACCAACATGTAACAAGCAGGTAACACATCCTCCATGCTCCGCATCACAAATATCAAGCTCCCCATCGACCATACCGAAACCGAACTCATTCAGGCCGTATGCGACCGGTTGTCCATCCAACCCGAAGAACTGCGCAGCCATGAAATCCACAAGCAATCCGTGGACGCACGCAAGAAACGACTTGGGATTTTTTTCATCTACACCCTGGACGTGACGCTGACCAGCCCCGACCACCACGCTTCTCGGTTGTTGTCCAGCCGCCTCGCCACGTTGACCCCGGACCAGACCTACCTGTTTCCCGCCCGGGCCCGCACGAAATCCACAGCCCGCCCGATCATCGTCGGCACCGGGCCGTGCGGTCTGATGGCCGGGCTCGTGCTTGCCGAGGCAGGGTTTTGTCCCCTGCTTCTGGAACGGGGGAAGCCGGCCCGGGACAGGGCCGGGGATGTCTCCCGGTTCTGGCGGGAAGGCCGACTCGATCCGCTGTCCAATGTCCAGTTCGGCGAAGGCGGTGCCGGAACCTTTTCCGACGGCAAACTGACCACCCAGATCAAGGACAAACACAACCGGGTCCGCAAGGTGCTCGAAGAATTCGTCAGGTCCGGGGCCCCGGAAGAGATCCTGTACCAGAACAAACCCCATGTGGGCACGGACCTTTTGATCACCATGGTCAAACGGATACGGGAGCGAATTGTCATGCTCGGCGGCGAGGTCCGGTTTCAAAGCAGGGTCTCCGACCTTATCACGGATGGATCCCGAGTCAGAGGGGTGATTCTTGATTCAGGGCAGGAAATTGAGGCCCCGGCAGTCATTCTGGCCATCGGACACAGCGCTCGGGACACCTTCACCATGCTCCAGGACCGTGCCGTGGACATGGAACAGAAACCGTTCTCCATCGGATGCCGCATCGAGCACCCCCAGTCCATGATCGACACGGTGCAGTACGCCGGATTTGCCGGTCACCCCCGTCTCGGCCCGGCAGAATACAAACTGGTGAACCACACCTCCTCGGGACATGCAGCCTACACATTCTGTATGTGCCCGGGCGGGGAAGTCATCGGGGCGAGTTCTGAATCCGGCGGCGTGGTCACCAACGGCATGTCCGTGCATTCCCGCAACCGGACCAATGCCAACGCCGCCCTTCTGGTAGGGGTGTCTCCGGAAATGCTTGGCAGCGACAACGTGCTGGCCGGGATTGAATACCAGCGCCTCTGGGAACGAAAGGCCTTTGCCCTGGCCGGGGGAACCTACCACGCCCCGGCTCAGCTGGTGAAAGATTTCCTGCGCGGCAGGGAGTCACGCAGCCTCGGCGAGGTCAAGCCGTCCTACACCCCGGGAGTGGTGCTGACCGATCTGGCCGGGTGCCTGCCGGAATATGTGACCGCCACATTGCGGGAGTCCATTACCGCGCTTGACGGCAAGCTGAAAGGTTTTGCCCGTCCCGATGCGGTCCTGACCGGTGTGGAAACCCGCAGTTCTTCGCCGGTACGCATTGTACGCGACAAGGCATCCCTGCAGAGCCCGAACATGTCCGGGCTGTACCCGGCCGGAGAAGGGGCCGGATACGCCGGAGGCATTGTTTCCGCGGCCGTGGACGGCATCCGAACCGCCGAGGCTGTCGCGTTGACCCTGGGCAGCCCCACCGCATAAATGATTCTCCCCGATCGACCAGGAGAGGTTTTATGACCGTGTTACTTTCCACCAAAGAAGTGGCCAGACTCCTCAATCTTAACGAGAAGATGATCTACGCCCTGATCTCCGACAAGAAACTGCCGGCCACCAAGGTGACCGGCAAGTGGCTTTTTCCCCGTCACCTTGTCGAACAGTGGGTTGAAAACAATACCATAAACATCCCGGACCAGCCGGCGGGCCGCTTGGAGCAGTCCGGACTGCTGGTGTTTGCCGGAAGTGACGACATCCTTCTCAGCCGGAGCCTGGGATTACTTCGAAAGTTTCACCCGGAAATCATCCCGGCCGTGGCCACCCTGGGCAGCCGGGGCGGCCTCCAGGCCTTGCGCCAGGGGGCCTGCCACATCGCCACCAGCCACCTCATGGAGGACGGCGACGAAGAAGAGTACAATTTCGACCATGCCTCCCGGGAACTCGGCATCACTCCGGCCGTGGTCAACTTCTGCCTCCGGGAACAGGGCCTGCTCCTTCCCAAGGGCAACCCCGGGAAGGTCCAGGCAGTGGCGGACCTGAAAAAGGGACATGTCGCGATTGTCAACCGGCCGAAAAGTACCGGGACCAGGCTGCTTTTCGATCAGGAGCTACGCAAGGCAGGAATCAAACCTGAAAAACTGCCCGGATATGAACAGGAAGTGGCCCGACACTTCGATGTCGGCCTGGAGATCTTCTCGGGCAGGGCCGGAGCAGGGCCCGGCATCCGAGCCGTGGCCGAACAGCTCGGTCTGGATTTTATTCCCCTGCGCCTGGAACGGTTCGATCTGCTGATCCGCAAGGGCATTTTCTTCAACAAGGAGGTCCAGGCCTTTCTGGAACTGCTGACCTCCCTGGAATTCAGGGAAATGGCGGCAACCATCCCAGGCTACGACACGAAACACAGCGGGAAGATGGTCTACCCCGGCAAAGATTAAAAT
>JAWLGC010000084.1:0-11058 GCA_041685265.1 Desulfomicrobiaceae bacterium
GCACCCTGAGACGATTCGGCATCAACCCCCTCCTGACCCTGGGCCTGCTTCTGCTGTGCATTTTCATCCCCAGGTTCTTCTTCCTCGTGGCCATCGGCTACGGTGTGTACTGGTACGGCAAAAATGTCGGCTTCGGCAGCCGCCGCTCCTCCCGCGGCGGCCGATCAGGACGAAGCGGCGGCAGGGGGCGACGAAAATAGCCCTTCTCTACACATGGCCTGATTCCCCTACACCGCCGGCGGATCATCCGGCCAGGCGTGTTTGGGGTATCTGCCTTTCATCTCCGCCTTCACGGCCCGGTAGCCGTTTTTCCAGAAGTTCTCCAGGTCCCTGGTGATCTGCAGGGGACGCCCGGCCGGAGACAGGAGGTGGACCGTGAGCGGGTACCGTCCTGCAGCAATGGTCGGGGTTTTGAGCACGCCGAACATCTTCTGGAGCTTGACCGGGAGGACCGGGCCGGATTCCGGACCGTAGTCGATACGGACCCGGGTTCCCGAGGCAAGGGTCAGGCAGGCCGGGGCCTCCCGGTCCAGCCTGCGCGCCGCGTCCCACGGGAGCATGGCGGTCAGGGCCGCCTTGAGATCGATCCTGCGGAACCGGCTTCGCCGGGTGATACCGATCAGAAACGGAGCCAGCCAGTGTTCCAGATGCTCCAGAAGCCCCACGTCCGAGACATCCGGCCAGACCGTTGCCCCGGGATCGTCCAGGGAGCGCAGAAACCGGACCCGGTTGCGCCACGTTTCGGTCTCCCTGTCCCAGGGCAGACAGTGCAGCCCCAGGCTCCGGATACCATCCAGCACGGCCGCGCAGACCCGGTCATCCGAAAGGTCCTGCAACGGACGATCCTTTAGAACCACACGCCCCAGCTTTCTCTGCGTTCGGGCCATGACCGCCTCGGTCTGCGCGTCCCAGGCCACAACAGTCTCTTCCCGCACATCCTCTGCAAAAATCTCCTCAAGTTCCTCCGCCAGGACCGGTGCCGCGCGCCAGATCCTGGCCCGGCCGGCATTGCCGTCCAGATCGGCCACGGCCAGAAAGGACTCCCCGGCCAGCAGGTCGTCCCCGGGCAGCCAGGCGGCCCGGCCGCCGGACAACCGGAACTCTCCCGGCCCGGTCCGCTGGGCCACCCGGTCCGGATAGGCCGAAACCAGCACCGCCCCTGCAGACTGCACATCACACCGCCCCTCTTCCCTGATTCCCGCCAGCCGGGCAATGCGCCGGGCCGCCTCCAGAGTCCTGTTCCGCCCCGAATGCGCAGTGCGTTTCACATTGCACTCGGGCAGCCGCAGGCGGACATCCGCTGCCGGCAAAGAGCCGGCCCGATCCGCCAGCAGCGCGGCAAGCACGCACCCGGTCCATCCCCGTCCTGTCCGCCCCGCTTCGAGCACCATATGCGCCAGCCTGGGATGCAGGGGCAGGGCGACCATATCCTTTCCGTGCCCGGTGATTCTCCCCCCGCGGTCCAGGGCTCCGAGACCGCGCAGCAGCTCCCCGGCCCGGGACAGATTTCCTGTCGGGGGCACATCCAGCCAGGACAGAGTGGACGCATCGAGAACGCCCCACAGGGCCAGCTCCAGGGCAAGAGGACAGAGATCTCCCTCCTTGATCTCCGGAGCGGCAAAGGGCTTGAGCATGTCGTTCTCGGTCTCGCTCCACAACCTGTAGCATACGCCCGGTCCAAGCCTTCCCCCCCGTCCCCGACGCTGATCCGCCGACGCTCTGGAGACGCGCTCCGTGATCAACCGGGTCATGCCGCTGCCGGAATCGAAACGGGGCTCCCTGGCCAGGCCCGAATCCACCACGACACGAATCCCCTCGATGGTCAGACTGGTTTCGGCAATGGACGTGGCCAGGACCACCTTACGTCGTCCTGCACCGGGCGGGGCAATGGCCAGATCCTGCTCTTTCTGGGGAAGGTTGCTGTACAGCGGGTGCACGGTCACCCCGTCCGGAAGATGCTCCAGGAACCGGACCGCCCGCCGGATCTCCCCGGCTCCGGGCAGAAAGGCGAGCACACTGCCCTGCTCCCGCTCAACGGCCCGCTGAACCGCCAGAGCCACGCCCTTTGCGCTATCCATGTCCGGTTGCGGCAGGGGCAGATACTCCGTGCGCACCGGATGACTCCTGCCCTCGGAGACCAGCACCGGGCATCCGCCCAGAAGCTCTGCCACCGGACCGCAGTTCAGGGTGGCGGACATGACCAGCAGGCGCAGATCGTCACGCAGGACATCGCGACACTCAAGGGCCAGAGCCAGGGCCAGGTCCGCATTCAGACTCCGCTCGTGAAATTCGTCAAAGATGATGCACCCGATATCGGTCAGTTCCGGGTCGGACTGGAGCATCCGGATGAGCACCCCCTCCGTAACCACCTCCAGCCGGGTCCGGCGCCCCACTCTGGTCTCCAGCCGGATGCGGTATCCCACTGTTTCCCCCACTGACTCGCCCAGAAGACGAGCCATGAACCGGGCTGCGGAATATGCCGCGATGCGCCGGGGTTCGAGCATGACGATCTTCCGGTTGCTAAGCCAGGGAGCATCCAGCAGTTCCAGGGGGACCCGGGTGGTCTTGCCCGCCCCGGGCGGAGCATGGATCACGGCGCACGTGCCCCGCTTGAGAACGTTCGATATGGAAGGGAGAATGGGATCGATGGGAAAGGAGGTTGTACTGGTCATGGCCAGGGCGGCTATCCCATTTCCGTTCCATTGGCAATTTTAACGGACGGGATCGCCCGCACTTTCCGAAGGATCGAATGTGTACTCCAAATGTTTTCTCGAACCGGTCTATACTGCCGGAACCATAAAATGATTCGTGTTCGAGATATGTCGCTCACGTAAATTTGACAATTTAATTTTTTCGTATATAAAAATTTTGTATACGAAATAAATGCGTTCACATTACTTGAAAGTCAAAGCTTTCCTGCACCCCTCAAAAAAACAGGTTCAAAAAACGCGATGGCCACCGAATACGCCGCAGAAATCCTGCAATCCCTCCGCCGCATCATCCGTTCCATCGACCAGCACAACAAGCAGTTGGGTCGAGAATATCACATGACCATTCCCCAGCTCGTCTGTCTGCGCCAGCTGGCGCAAAACAGCGAGGTCACGGCCGGGCACCTGGCCAGAACGGTCTTTCTGAGCCGGGCCACAGTGACCGGAATCCTGGACCGACTGGAGCGCAAGGGACTGGTTATCCGCACGCGAAGCAGCAAAGACCGCAGAAAAGTGTTCATCGGGCTCACCCCGGCCGGGCAGAAGCTGACCGAGGAGATGCCCTGGCCCCTGCAGGAACGGTTCGCCCAGAGTCTGGCTTCCCTGAGCGAGGAGGAGCAGGAGCGGTTCGACACCATGCTCAAACGACTGGTGGACATGATGGAGGCCCCAAAAATCGAAGTCTGGCCCTATGGTTGCCCGGACACGATCCCGCCGGAGCAGCCGAACCGGGAGGATGTCTGAAACCATCCGGTCGAAAAATTTCGCAGCACCCTTCCGTAAGGAACTACAGGAGAAGATATGGAAAAAATCAGAGTGGAGAACCTTTACAAGATCTTTGGACCCAATCCGGACAAGGCCATGAAGCTCCTGGCCGAGGGGATGGACAAGGCCGGGGTCCATGACAAGACCGGCATGACCGTGGGCGTGGAGAATGCCGGTTTTTCCGTCCAGTCCGGTGAAATTTTCGTCATCATGGGATTGTCCGGATCCGGTAAGTCAACCATTGTACGAATGCTGAACCGGCTCATCGAGCCCACTTCGGGCAAGGTGTACGTCAACGGTAAGGATGTCACCGCCATGAGTCAGGACGAGCTGGTCAAGTTCCGGCTGCACAACATGAGTATGGTCTTCCAGTCCTTTGCCCTCATGCCCCATCTGACGGTCCTTGAAAACACCGCCTTCGGTCTGGCCCTGGCCGGCATGGACAAGGAAAAACAGCGGGAGCGGGCCATGGAGGCCCTCAACCAGGTCGGCCTTGCCGGATGGGAAAACTCCTACCCCAAAGAGCTGAGCGGCGGCATGCAGCAACGGGTCGGGCTGGCCCGGGGGCTGGCTGTTGATCCGGAGATCCTGCTTATGGACGAGGCCTTCTCCGCCCTTGACCCCCTGATCCGGACCGAAATGCAGGACGAACTGCTCAAACTCCAGGAGGAGGACCAGCGGACCATCGTGTTCATTTCCCACGACCTGGACGAGGCCCTGCGCATCGGGGACCGCATCGCCATCATGGAAGGCGGCCAGGTGGTGCAGGTGGGCACACCAGAAGAGATTCTCCAGAACCCGGCCGACGACTATGTGCGGGCCTTTTTCCGGGGCGTTGATCCCACCGGGGTCATCTCGGCCGGGGATATTGTCCGGGACAGCCACCCGACCATCATGAAGACCAAGGAAGGGAGCATCCGCGCCGCCCATGAAATCCTGAGCGGCAGCGAGCGGGAATACGGATTCGTTATCGATGCCCGGCGCCATTTCAAGGGCATCGTCTCCTCCACGGCCCTGATCGAGGCCATGGAAAAAGGGATCAAGGATCGCCCCCTGGATCAGATGTTCATCGAAGACGGCGAAGCCGTGGAGATGACCGCAACCATGCAGGACATCCTGCCCCTGGTGGCCTCCAAGCCGTGGCCGGTTCCGGTGGTGGATGAACACGGCAGGTACAAGGGCGTGGTCTCCAAAAACAGATTTCTGGGCACCCTGCACCGCACCGAAGAGAAGAAACTGGAAACGGTCGAATAAGACCCCCCATTCCTGATGTTACTGGAGGAAAATATATGTTTGAAGAAAGTGTCATCCCTCTGGACAAGTGGGTCTCCGAATTCGTGGATATGCTGGTCTACAACTATCGCGACGTGTTTCAGACTCTGAAATGGCCCATCGAGCAGATCCTGAACGGTCTGGATTCATCCCTGAACGCGGTGCATCCCCTGCTGATCATCGCCGTGATCGGAATGATCGCCTGGAAGTTTTCCGGGGTCCGGCTGGCCATATTCTCCGTGCTGGCCATGCTTTTCACCGGACTGATCGGCCTGTGGCAGGAGTCCATGACCACCCTGGCCATGGTCCTCTCCTCGGTGCTTGTATGCACCATCCTGGGCATCCCACTGGGGATCGTGGCCGGACGCAGCGACCGGTTCGATGCGGGCCTGCGCCCTGTCCTGGACGCCATGCAGACCACCCCGGCCTTCGTATACCTGGTACCCATCGTGATGCTCTTTTCCGTGGGCAACGTGGCCGGGGTCCTGGCCACAATCATCTTTTCCCTGCCCCCGATCATCCGCCTGACCAGTCTGGGCATCCGGCAGGTCCACCCGGAACTGGTGGAAGCGGCCCAGGCCTTTGGTGCCACCCGGGGGCAGGTCCTGATCAAGGTCCAGATTCCCCTGGCCATGCCCACCATTCTGGCCGGTTTGAACCAGACCATTATGATGGCCCTGTCCATGGTGGTCATCGCTGCCCTGATCGGTGCCGGCGGACTCGGCTCCCCGGTTATCCTGGGTCTGAACACCCTTGATATCGGACTGGCCGTCATCGGCGGACTGTCCATCGTTCTCATGGCCATTGTCCTTGACCGGATCACCCAGGCCATGGCTCAGAAATAAATCAATTTTCTTGAACATCAACCAGATAGGAGCATGTATGTATCTCAGAAAAATCATGCTGGCGGCCCTCGCACTGATGGTGCTGGCCACCTCGGCCACGGCCATGAATGCCAAGCCCGGTAAAGGCGTCACTGTTAAACCGGCCCGGGCCACCTGGAACACCGGCTTTTTCCAGGAAGCCCTGGTCCGCAGAGCCCTCGAAGAACTCGGATTCGAGGTAGAAAGACCCAAAGACCTGCAGAACCCCATCTTCTACAAATCCGTGGCCCTGGGCGACGTGGACTACTGGACCAACGGGTGGTTTCCCAATCACAACTCCCAGCTGCCCAGGCACTTTTACGAGCGGGCCGACACCTACGGGTACGTGGCCAAGGCAGGCGGGCTGCAGGGATATCTGGTCTCCAAAAAAGAGGTCGAAAAGTTCGGCATCACCTCCCTGGACGACTTCAAGCGCCCCGAAGTGAAAAAGGCCTTTGACGACAACGGCGATGGCAAAGCCGATCTGACCGCCTGCCCTCCGGGCTGGGGGTGTGAAAAGATCATTACCCACCACATGGACGTCTACGACCTCAAGGACCACATCACTCCGGTCAAGGCCTCCTATGAAGCGGGCATGGCCGCGGCCATGGCCAGGTACAGAAACGGCGGCCCCATCTTCTTTTACACCTGGGCCCCCAACTGGACCATCTTCAAACTGAAGCCGGGCCAGGACGTGATGTGGATCAACGTCCCGGAAATCGTGCCCACGGAAGCCCAGGCTCCCGGACTTGAATACATGACCATGTCCGGCATCGAAGGAGCGGTCTCCGATCCCATCAAACTCGGTTTCGTGGTCTCGGACATCCGCATCGTGGCCAACAAGAAATTCACCGCAGCCAATCCGGCAGCCAAAAAGCTCTTTGAGATCTTCACCCTGTCCCTGGACGATATCAACGCACAGAACACCCGCATGAACGAGGGCGAAAAGTCCCAGCGCGACATCGAGCGCCACGTGGACGAGTGGATCGCCGCCAATCCGGATACCTGGAACGGATGGCTGGACGCCGCCCGCAAAGCTGCCGAATAAACAACTATTCACCTCGGGTGATAAGCTTAGGGATTAGAGGGAGTAAAAGGGGTAACGGGATTACGATCAAAGGACGGATAATCCTGTACCCCTGCGACAAAGGAGCATAATCCTTTTACTCCCAATCCGGAAAAGCGCCTGGAAGCCGCTTCTACCTTGAAGATTCAGCGGCTCAAAACAAAATGAAAATGATATAACGTCTTACGATTATGACAAAAAAAAGGAACGCCCGTATCGGGGCGTTCTTTTTTTTCGTCCGGCCGGGCATGCTCCAAGACAGTTCAGACCCGGCGCAGACAGGTCCCGGGATCTGGAAACCTGTTCTCTTCCATGGACGGGAGGGGGGACGCCGCCCCGGGGAGAAAGGTCCTGAAAAATTTCTCCCTGGCCTGATCCGTGCCGATCAGGGCCAGCATGTCCCCGGGCTCAACGACAAAGTCCGCTCCGGGATTGAGATGCAGCCCTCCGTCCCGGACCACCCCGACCACGGACACCCCGGTTCCCTTGCGGATACCGCTTTCGCCAACGGTCCTTCCGGCAAGGGGGCTCTTTTTCTGGACCGTGACCCACTGCAGATCGAACGCCTGCTCCGCCGCGCTAAGCTGCTGCAACAGATGGTACTCACCGACATCATCCCCCCGGCTCACAGACACCCCCTCGCGCAAAAATTCCGTGTACTGATGAATACGGGGAGCCGGGACCCGCAGAAAGGACAGGGCCTGCCGGGTCATCTCCAGGCCGGCCTCGAATTCCGGGATCACGACCTCCGACACCCCGAGGTCCGAAAACTCCGCCACTGTTGCCTTATCCGCCCCCCGGACCACGATGGAGACATCAGAAGCGAGCTGCCGAACCCGGGAGACCACGGCCCGGGCATCGACCATACCCGGCAGGGTGACCAGGACCAGGGAGGCGGTC
Source organism: Desulfomicrobiaceae bacterium (assembly GCA_041685265.1). GTDB lineage: Bacteria > Desulfobacterota > Desulfovibrionia > Desulfovibrionales > Desulfomicrobiaceae > JAWLGC01. The sequence continues at coordinate 7,575 of JAWLGC010000084.1, forward strand.
TCCACGGATGCGGCCTCCAGAACGATCTCATGAGACGCATCGCCGTAAACAACCGGCATACCAAGCTCCCTGGCCCGCTCCACCCGGCGCTGATCCAGATCCACAAGCACGAAACGCAGGCCGAGGCATTGCAGCACCCGTGCCACCTGAGAGCCAATGCGCCCGAATCCGGCAATGACCACGTGCCCGGTCAGCCCGGTTTCCGGGATATTCACAGTCTCCAGGGGCTCATGCCGGGAAAACCGTTTTTTCATGGCATACAGCCGGGAGGTCGTTCCGGAAACTACCGGGGTAAGAACCATGGTCACCACCGTGGTGGTCAGAATCAGAGAAAAAAGATCCTGACCAATGGACTCCGTGGCCACCCCGATCCGAGCAAGCACAAAAGAAAACTCCCCGATCTGAAACATGGTCAATCCCACGGCCAGAGGGACCACGTTGCCGTACCGGAAAAACCGGGTCAGGACCGCAAAAATGATCCCCTTTCCCACCCCGACCAGAACGACCAGGGCCAGAATCTGCCCGAAATTTTCCACCAGAAAGGACGGGTCCAGGAGCATCCCCACCGAGGCGAAAAACAGAAGTCCGAAAATATCGCGCAGGGGAATAATATCGCTCAGGGCCTGGTGGCCGTACTCGGACTCGCTGAGGACCATACCTGCCACAAAGGCCCCGAAGGCAAAGGAGAGCCCCACCAGATGCGTCAGGTAGCCGATGCCCAGGCCGATGGCCGTAATGGCGATGAGAAACAGCTCCCGGGAGCCGAGACGGGCGATATGGGCCATAACCGCGGGCAGGAGCCTGGTGCCCAGAAGGATCATCCCCGCAATAAACAGGGTCGCCTTGATAACGGCGTATCCGAGCAGGGGCAGCCCTACGGCGGGGTTGTTCATTTTGGGCAGGATGATCATCATGGGGATGACGGCCAGGTCCTGAACAATGAGCATCCCGATCATGACCTTTCCGGACAGGGCCCCGAGCCGGCCCTGGGCCATAAGGGTCTTTAAGATGACCATGGTGCTAGACAGGGAGATCAGGGCCCCGAGCCAGATGGAGGACTTCCAGTCCATCCCCATAAAATGTCCCACACCGAACCCGAGAATGATACACAACAGGATCTGGATCGGGGTCCCGAACAGGGCCACCTTTCTGACCGGCTTGAGGTCCTTGAGGGAGAACTCGAGCCCCAGGGCAAAGAGCAGCAGGGCCACCCCTATCTCGGCCAGAAGTTCGATGTCGTGCACGCTGGACACGGTCAGCCCGCCCGTATGCGGACCGAGAAGCACCCCGGCCACGATGTATCCGAGAACCACGGGCTGGCCCAGCCGGTGCATGACCAGACCGCTGCAGAAGGAAGCCACCACCAAAAGAATAATATCGGTCGCGATACCCATATTGTCACCAGATCATAGAGGTTGATAGGTAGTAACTATTCAGGTTTTTTTTACAAAATTAGAAATTTCAAATTTGAGAAATTATAACTGAAGTTACGCAGATGACTCAAGTTGAACTCCCTTTTCTTCCCTCTGCGTGCCTTTTCTCTGCGGCTCTGCGGCTCGAGCGAGGCTTTGCGAGCGGGCGTGTTGAACAGCTGTGGAGGTACTTGTAGCATATCGAATATGTGCAAGGTGTTTTGCACGCCCGGCCCGGAAGCCGGGCCTCGAGCCGCAGAGCCGCAGAGAAAGAAACGCAGAGAAGAGTCAAAAGAGCTTTTCGGGAGAGTGCGTAACTTCAGTTATGTAATGCTCTGACATCCTCCAGAAACATCTCCACAGCCTCAGGCGGCGTGGCCCAGGAGGTCACCAGGCGCACGGCGCTGTGGTTCGGTCCGTTCTTTTCCCATACATAAAATTTATAGAGCCGGGTCAACGCGTCCACGACCGTGTCGGGCAGAATAGCGAAAACCTGATTGGTTACAGGCGGGGTCATAAAGGACATCTCCTGCTCGCGGAGCCCCTCGGCCAGGGCCGCGGCCATATTATTGGCGTGGCGAGCCAGTTTACAATACAGGCCATCCTCAAACAGTCCGGCAAACTGGGCCCCGACCACCCGGCCCTTGGCCAGCAGCCCGCCGCGCTGCTTGATGTGGTACCTGAAAAAGGGTTTCAGCTCCGGATTGCTGATAACGATGGCCTCGCCGAGCAGGGCCCCGTTCTTGGTCCCTCCCACATAGAATGCGTCGGTAAGCCGGGCGATGTCGGCCAGAGTCAGGTCCGCGCTCCCACAGGTCAGGGCGCAGCCGAGCCTGGCCCCGTCCAGGTGCAGCAGAAGCCCCAGCTCCCGGCACACCCCAGAAAGCTCTTCAAGCTCCGCCTTCGTGTATACCGTACCAAGTTCCGTTGACTGGGAGATGTACACCGCCCCGGGCCGGACCATATGCTCCTCCCCGTGGGCTGCCACCAGCTCCCGCACGTCCCCGGGAAGCAGTTTTCCGTCTCTCCCCGGCACAACATGCACCTTATGCCCCGTGGCCTCGATGGCCCCGGTCTCGTGCACATTGATATGCCCGGAATCCACGGCGATCACCGACTCGTATGGCCGCAGCATGGCGGCCAGGACGATCAGGTTGGCCTGGGTTCCCCCGGCGACAAAGTGAATCTCCGCGTCAGGACGCTGCAGCTCCCGGTGCAGCAGCTCCCGGGCCTGCTCGGAAATCCGGTCGTTTCCATACCCATCCTCCTGAATCCCGTTGGTTTCGGCCAGAATCTCCAGCAGTCGGGGATGCGCCCCCTCGGAGTAGTCGTTGCAAAAGCTGTATTTGTACATGACAATCAATTCCTTGCTGTATGTGATAAAGAGGAGCAGAATTAGCGGCCACGTGAACCGTGTGTCAACAAGTATACAGTCAGGAACATTACAAAAAAGGAGAGCGACAATGACCGGAAAAAACTGCGAAAAATGCCCCTTCCGGGCAACGTACGACACCAACCCGAACGCACTCCTCGGCAGAATCTGGCGATGGCACATCTCCTGGTGTCCGGGCTGGAAAAAGTACACCGCCTCTTTGCCGCCGGAAAAGCAGACCGAGCTGGCCGGACGATACGGCATCAACAGGAACGGATGACCGCTAGGTGCTTCAGACAACGGGCTCTCGTTTCTGTTTCATCACGCTTTTGCTCTTCCCAGAAACCATCAACGAGCAACCACCTGGCCCTCGCAAAGCCTGATTCGCCCCGCAGAGAAAAGGGCGCAGCCAAAGAAAGAAAAGACCCCGCTTCTGGAGTTCTCTTTTCAACCGCTTTGATTATTTTTAAATTTCCAACAAATCAAGATTATTACAGCAAAACCCTACCTTCAGGGGAACAAAAAAGGTAGGGTTTTCAACTCTCTCCTCATGTGGTATCCGCTCACGAAAATGTAATTATCTCGTTCGATCATGCATTACTCAGCTGAAGTTACGCACTCATGCTAAAAGTCTTCTGTCTTGAGCCCTGAAAGGGCGACACATATCAGCCCAGGGCAACGCCCTGGGTATCGAGTATGT
>JAWLGC010000199.1:0-2671 GCA_041685265.1 Desulfomicrobiaceae bacterium
AACGGCTACACGGCGACACCCTGAGAGTATCGATTCCTGCTTTTTTATTCCTTACCCCTTAAACCTTACCCCTTGCCCCCTCTTCCTTACCCCTTAAATCTTACCCCTTAAACCTTTCCGAAGGGATTATGAAAAAAGAATACTGCGGACTATTCGGTATATACGGACACCCCGAGGCGGCCAGAATGACCTATTTCGGGTTGTATGCCCTGCAGCATCGGGGGCAGGAGAGCGCCGGGATCGTGACCTGGGACGGCACCAAGCTGCGGGAGCAGCGGGGCATGGGGCTGGTGGCGGACGTGTTTGAGGAGCGTCACCTGGGCCACCAGCTCAAGGGCGACATCGCCATCGGGCATATCCGGTACTCAACCACCGGGGCCTCCCTGATTCGAAACGCCCAGCCGTTTATGGTCCAGTACAAGGATCTGGGCATGGCCATCGCCCATAACGGGAATCTGGTGAACACCTTCGAGCTCCGGCAGGAGCTCGAAGAGGCGGGGACCATTTTCCAGACCACCATGGACAGCGAGATTCTCGTCCACCTCATTGCCCGTAATATGCACGGCAATACCATTGAGGAGGCCGTGACCGCAGCCTGCAAGCGCATCAAGGGGGCGTTCAGCCTGTTGGTGCAGGTGAACAACAAGATGATCGCCGTGCGTGATCCTTCGGGGTTCCGCCCCCTGAGCCTGGGACGGATGGGGGACTCCTACGTGTTCGCCTCCGAGACCTGCGCCTTTGACCTGCTGGAGGCGGAGTATATGCGCTGCCTGCGGCCCGGTGAAATGATGGTCATCGAGAACGGATACATGACCTCCATCCAGTACACCGAGCCCGAGCCGCAGCAGGCCTCATGCATCTTCGAGCTCGTCTATTTTGCCCGGCCCGACTCCATCGTGTTTAACGAGGAGGTCTATACCGCGCGCAAGATTATGGGGCGGACCCTGGCTCAGGAAGCGCTCGTGGACGCGGATTTCGTGATGCCTTTTCCCGATTCCGGGGTGTACGCGGCCGTGGGCTATGCCCAGGAGTCCGGTCTGCCCTACGAGTCGGCCATGATCCGCAACCACTATGTGGGTCGGACCTTTATTCAGCCTTCTCAGAACATGCGTGACTTTTCGGCCCGGATCAAACTGAATCCGGTCAAGAGCATGATCAAGGGCAAGCGGATCGTCATCGTGGAAGACTCCATTGTCCGGGGCACGACCATCAAGACCAGGGTCAAACAGCTTCGTCAGATGGGGGCCAAGGAGATCCACATGCGGGTCAGCTGCCCGCCCATCCGCTACCCCTGTTACTACGGCATCAATTTTTCCTCCAAGGGGGAGCTTATTGCGGCCAACCACAGCGTGGCCGATATCGCCCGGTACATCGGTCTGGATTCCCTGCACTACCTGACCATCGGGGGGCTGCTGAAAGCCGTGGAATGCCCCGAATGCTACTGCCTGGCCTGCTTTAACGGCGCCTATCCCGTCGAGCCGGGGGATGGGATAGGAAGGATGTGCCAGGAGCGGTGTTGCGGAGTGTAGCATGACCCTGTGTACCTCACTTTCTCCGTTCAAGGGGGACTGGCTGGGGCTGGCCCGTGAAGTGTTCGCCATCGAGATCCAGGGACTGGAAGCGGCCCGGGATGCCCTTGATGACGACTTTGTCCGGGCTGTGACCTGCATGGCCGAATGCACCGGCCGGGTGGTTATCTCCGGGATCGGCAAATCCGGCCTGGTGGGCCGTAAGATTGCGGCCACCTTGAGCAGTACCGGGACGCCGTCCTTTTTTCTGCACCCTGTGGAAGGCGCTCACGGGGACATGGGCATGATCCGGCGCGAGGATGTGGTCGTGGTCATCTCCAACAGCGGGGAGACCGACGAACTGAACGCCATTCTGCCGTCGCTGCGCACCCTGGCCGGGAAGATCGTGGGCCTGACCGGGAATCGGAGCTCGACCATGGCCCGGTTCTGCGATGCGGTCATCTCCACCCATGTGCCCCGGGAGGCGTGTCCCCTGGGCCTGGCTCCCACGGCCAGCACCACGGCTACCCTGGCCGTTGGCGACGCCCTGGCCGTGTGCCTTATCGAGTGGAAGTCTTTTGAGGCCGACGACTTCAAGAAATATCATCCCGGCGGGGCGCTCGGGCAACGGCTCAGTCAGCCGGTGAGCGGGCTCATGCATGTCGCTGATCTGCCGGTGTGCCCGAAGGATGCGCCCCTGCAGAAAGCGCTGGAAGTTCTGAACCGGGGCGGACTGGGTATAGTGGTCCTGGTCGACGAGCAGGACCGTCTGGTCGGCATTCTGACCGACGGGGATGTGCGGCGGCTGCTGTGTGCGGGAATTCCGGACATGAACGGTCCGGTGGCCCGTGTCATGACCGAAAGCCCCAGAACCGGCTCCCCGGAACAGACTGCGGCCAGTGTTCTGGACCTGCTCGAGCAGTCCGAGGTTACGGTCCTGCCCATCGTGGATGGAGACCGCCGCCTGCTGGGCATGGTCCACCTGCACGACCTGCTGGGGAAGGGCAAGGTCAAGTTTTCAGAACGATAACTTCGATTTAAAGCAAATTCTGGGATTCTGGAATTGAAAGCAAATTCTGGAATTCTGGGATTCTGGGATTGAAAGCAAATTCTGGGATTCTGGGATTCTGGGATTGAAAGCAAATTCTGGAATTCTGGGAGAT
>JAWLGC010000085.1:0-11024 GCA_041685265.1 Desulfomicrobiaceae bacterium
CGTTCGATGGCGGCAAGAAGCGTGAATTCTGCGGCGTCGACCAGGGAGAGCGCCCGGCCCGGGAGGCCGGCTCGGCCTGTGCGTCCGATGCGGTGTACGTAATTTTCCGAGACTTTGGGCAGCTCGAAATTAACCACGACGGGAAGCTGCTCGATGTCCAGTCCTCTGGCTGCAAGGTCCGTGGCTACCAGCACCTGAGCCGTGCCGGTTTTGAAGTCGTCCAGGGCACGCGCCCGGGCCCCCTGGCTTTTGTCGCCATGGATCGTTGCCGCGGAAAACCGCTTTTTGTCCAGGTACCGGGCCAGTCGATTCACGCCCTCCTTTGTCTTGCAGAAGACCAGTACCCGGGGCCACTCCTCGGTACGCATGAGGTGCACGAGCAGGGGGGCCTTTTGTTTGGTGTCCACCGGATGAACCAGCTCATGGACTGTTTCCGCGCTGGTCTGCTGCGGGGTCACGGAAACTTCGACCGGGTTGCGGACCAGCTTTCCTGCCAGTGCGCGAACCGTGTCGGAAAAGGTTGCCGAGAACATCAGGGTCTGGCGCTGCCTGGGCAGGAGCGTCAGAATGTTTTGGAGTTCTTCAAGAAACCCCATGTCGAGCATCCGGTCCGCCTCGTCCAGAATCAGGACCTCCAGCTGCCTGAATCCCACTGCATTGTTGCGGCACAGGTCCAGCAACCGGCCGGGGGTGGCCACCAGAATATCCGTTCCCTTGCGCAACCGCATCATCTGCGGATTGATTTTCACCCCTCCAAAAACCACGGAGGAGCGGACCGGCAGATACCTGCCGTATTCCCGCACCCGTTCTTCGATCTGAACAGCCAGCTCCCGTGTGGGAGCAAGAATCAGGGCCCGGGCCTGATTCGGTCGGACACGTCTGCCGCGTATAAGCAGTTCCAGCACGGGAAGAGCAAAGGCCGCAGTCTTTCCGGTGCCGGTCTGCGCCTGAGCCAATACATCCCGGCCGTGAAGCACCGTGGGGATGACCGATTCCTGGACAGGATACGGTTTCTCGTGATCGAGTTCGGCCACGGCCTTGAGAAGGGGGGCGGACAGCCCCAGGGAGGAAAAGTTCATAAGGGTGGATTGTTCCTGCTTAACTGAAGTTACACACCGTTCCTCCCTTCGCGTTTCTTCGCGCCCTTCGCGGTGAAAAAATCTTACCGCGAAGGGCGCGAAGAGCGCGAAGGAAGAGGGGTATGGGTCATATAGGCCTCATAGGTCCCATTGCTTTTGGGAAAATTGAGATGTGCGTAACTTCAGTTAAAATGTTTGGGGGCGGTCAGCGAAGCAGCAGTGTCGGGATGGTGGCCGAGCGCAGCAGATCCGATGTCTTGCTGCCGAAAAACAGGCTGCGAAGGGGAGAGTGACCATAGGCCCCCATGATCAGCAGATCGATGTCCCGCTCCCGGACCGTTCTGGCAATGATGCTTTCCGCGTCGCCGGGGATCAGCGACGTCGTGACTTCCATCTCCGCGGCTTCCAGTTTTTCTTTGGCCCGGGCGAGTTGGCGGTGTCCGTCCTGGCTCTGTTTTCCGGACATGAGGAGGTGTACGGGCAGCCCCTGAAAAAGCGGGTTGGCGGCCACCATATCCACTCCTTTGCGGGTTACCAGGCCGCCGTCAAAAGCGAGCATCACCCGGCGGGGCTCCCTGAATCCTTCCGTAACAGTGAGAATGGATTTGCGTAGCGCCCGCACAACGCCTTCGACGTTGCGACCCAGGTCCCGTTTGGTGGTGTCGGCCGACTCGCCGCGCCGTCCGAGTACAAACAGGCTGACCTCTTTTTCCTGCTGCACCAGAATCTCTTCCAGCGCTCCCTTGCGTAGACGCACGTCCGGGAGTTCTACTCCCGCATCCATGGCCCGGTTGCGTAACCGGTTGAGGAAAATCCGGCCGCGTTCACGCGCCGCCCTGCTCCAGGTTTCGTCCTGATTTACAAGCTCCGTAAGCAGGGTCTCCTGGGCGTCGATACCGATGGTGCCGCTGTGGTCGTTTTCAGGGGCGGCTTCCTGGGGCTGATCAAGGATATGCAGCAGTTCCAGCGGGGCTTCCATGCGCCGGGCGGCCCATGAAGCATAGTCCGCAACATGGTCGGCAAACTGGGATTGGTCAACACAGGCAAGAACTTTATTGTTTTTATTCATATTTTTTCTCTCATGTCATCTCGGGGCCGGTTCAATGGCCTGCAGGTTGTTCAAGGGCGTCGGGCTTATCGTGGAGGGCGAACCGATCGATGATCGTGGCGCTGGCTTTGTTCAGGCCGATGATCTCCACGTCTGTACCTTCGCGGCGGAATTTGAGGACCACCTTGTCCAGAGCACCCACCGCGGTGAGGTCCCAGAAATGGGCCCGGCTGACATCGATGCGCACCTTTTCGATGACCTCCTTGAAATCGAAGGAATTGATGAAGCGGTCCGTGGAGGCAAAGAAGACCTGGCCGACCACCTGATAGGACCGCAGACGTCCTTCGTCTTCGGACCGCCAGCCGATATGAAGCATGGTACCCACCCGGTGGGCAAAAAAGAATCCTGACAACAGCACTCCGGCAAGAACGCCCCGGGCCAGATCGTGGGTGGCGACGACCACGATGACGGTTGCGATCATTACCGCGCTCGAGCTCTTGGGGTGCTCGCGGAGGTTGCGGATGGACGCCCAGTTGAATGTGCCTATAGCGACCATGATCATTACGGCCACCAGGGACGGCATGGGAATTTTTGCGACCCACTCACCGGCAAAGACCACCAGCAGGAGCAGAAACACGCCGGCGGCAAGGGTGGAGAGCCGGCCGCGACCACCGGATTTGATATTGATGACCGACTGCCCGATCATGGCGCAGCCCGCCATGCCGCCCATGAATCCGGAAACAATGTTGGCGACGCCCTGCCCCACGCACTCCCGGTTCTTGTTGCTCGGGGAGTCCGTCAGGTCATCGACAATGGACGCCGTCATCATGGACTCGAGGAGTCCCACCACGGCCAGGGTGGCTGCAACAGGGAAGATGATGGAGAGGGTCTCCCAGTTGAGGGGTACCGAGGGCAGCAGAAACATCGGCAGGCTGTCGGGCAGCTGCCCCAGATCGCCCACGGTTCTGATATCCAGATCAAGGATCAGCGTTGTCCCGGTCAACAGGACAATGGCCACCAGGGGCGAGGGAACGGACTTGGTGAGCAGGGGAAAGAGATAGATGATGCCAAGGCCTGCGGCCACCATGGCATACACTTCCCAGCTTGCGCCGATCAGTTCCGGCAGCTGGGCCATAAAGATGAGGATGGCCAGAGCATTGACAAATCCGGTGATGACCGAGCGGGAGACGAAACGCATCAGAAAGCCGAGGCGAAGCCAGCCCGCCAGGATCTGCAGCCCTCCGGTCAGCACCGTTGTGGCGAGCAGGTACTGCAACCCGTGATCTTTGACCAGGGTGACCATCAGAAGGGCCATGGCTCCTGTAGCCGCGGAGATCATACCCGGTCTGGCGCCGAGAAAGGCGGTTACGGCGGCGATGCAGAACGAGGCATACAGGCCGACCTTCGGATCCACCCCTGCGATGATGGAAAAGGCGATTGCCTCGGGAATGAGAGCCAGGGCGACGACAACGCCCGCAAGCAGGTCTTTTCGAATGCCGGGAAGTATATCTGGAGAGAACATATTCATTGGATACCGTTGGTTTTTGCCAAGTGCAGGCGGGAGAAAGAAAGAAAGGCAGTCAGCGGCACTTCAGCTGCTGCGAACAGGTGAATGGAATATATATGGAATACCGGGATGGTATTCTTTTATTTCAATGAGGGTATGCACCATCTCTCAAACGTCCCCTTCGCGGTAAGATTTTTTCACCGCGAAGGACGCGAAGAAGCGCGAAGGAAGAGGAGGTTGTAAAAAAGACACCAGCTGAATTCAGGGCAGGTGTGGCAATTTTTATTCTAGAGACAAGGCATGCCTTGTCTCTACAAAATTATGGCAATGTAACTATTCAGGTACCCTCTCCAGGATTAAGAGGATTATGCTCCTTCGTCGCAGGATTACAGGATTATCCTGTCTCTGACCGTAATCCCGTTATTCCTCTTATTCCTTATAATCCCAGGCTTTTTTAGCCTAGGTGAATAGTTACATGGCAATCAGTTCGGGATCCTGGTGTTTGTCTTTGGGGTGTCCTTGAGTGCAACGCCTGTATTTTCCAGCAGTCATTCCCGTGAACACGGGAATCTTGGACTTTGGGGCAGGGAAATAATGGAGGGCATTGGCACCGCCCATGAGATTCCCGTGTTCACGGGAATGACAGCCTCTTAAAAAGCTGGTGCCTTTGAGTGCGTAATTTCAGGGGGTAATTATCTCGTGTATTCTCTCGGGAAAGGGCAATCTCAGCAGTTTTGGGGCGGAACAGGGCGCGGCCTGTTGAGGAGGGGGAGATATAGGGAACATGGTGGCAAAAAACAACCAGAAAAAGCCGTTCGCAAAAAAGGCCTGGAGGAAACTCCAGGCCTTTTTTTAAAACTTCGAATCGGTATCGATTCAGATATACTCATCCCTATGGCAGTCCTTGGAATAGATATATTCCATCCGCTGAAGTCCGGTTCCATAGCACGCCTGTTTGCAGAACGGCGCGAACCAGATGAAATCTTCAGACTGGACCGGAATCCACTCATTATCCAGGAGATAGAGGCCCTGGCCGCTGTACACGTAGGCTCCGTGTTCCTGAACATGGGTTTCCACAAAGGGGTGGCAGCCGCCGGGCAGGAAGGCCAGGGTGTGGAAGTTCATGTCAAAGGCTTCGTTAACCGGGAGCAGGTCCCGCACGAAGACGTTCTCCATGGAGTCGTAGTATTTTTCCTCGATATCTCTGATGGACCCGGTGACCATCCACGGTTTTGGAAACGCGGGATCGGGGTGGGGCACGAACCGCTGCTTGTAGAGCAGGATGCGCACGTCGCCGTCTCCTGTGGACCTGAAGTCGATGCCCGTACCCGGAGGGGAGTAAAGGTAGCCCCCGGCCGTAAGGGTGACGGCTTCGTCGCCGGAGCGGACGGTGAGGCTGCCTTCGCCGTCCAGTACAAAGAGGAAGGTTTCGATGTTTTCTGCTGCACCGTAGGGCGTGGTGGTCCTTCCTTCATTGGACACCGTGCCGATCATCTGCACGAACCCGGCCCCGAGCTTGGGCGAGGCAAGGATGGTCATGGCGCAGTTCTCGATACCGGGAATGACGTTGATGACCCTCCCTTCGGGGGTGATGACGGCGTACTTGCCCGGCTCAAAGACCGAGCGGTTGGAGAGAAATCCATCAGGATAGGGCATGGGGTGCTCCTGTTTCGGATTGTTTGAATAAATTTGTTCCGGCTTAGGATTTACCGAACTTCTCCCGCCAGATTTCCCCGGTCTGTTCCATGTCGGATTCGGCCTGGGTGCGGCGCATGCGGTTCAGGGTGGGCATGCCCAGAGAGAACTCCTGGAGCCAGTTGCGGGCAAAGATTCCTTTTTCCGTTTCTTCGAAGATCTTTTCCATCTCCTCCTCGTTGATGACCCGGGGGCCTGAGTGGCGCACGGCGAATTCGCAGGTCCGGCTGGCCCGGCTGGTGAGGTAGGACTCAATGCCCACTTCGTCAATGTCGTCGATGATGGACCGGATGGAGCGGATCGCCTTGGCGTATGCAAAGGAGCGCGGGTAACCGTTTTTGACCATGATATTGTACATGGTGCGCATGAGGTGGATGGTTCCGCCGTAGAGTACCTGCTCTTCGTAGTTGTCGCCTTCGGTCTCGTGCTGAAAGCTCATATACACAACTCCGACGCGGGTCGAGCCCACTCCCTTGGCAATGGCCAGGGCTGTCTCCATGGCCGTGCCGCTGACATCCTGGTCAACGCCTACGCATCCCCAGATGCCGCTCCCCTCCTTGTACTTCTGCCGCGTCACCGGACCGGGGCCGTTGGGTACGAACAGGATTACGTCCACGTCCTTGGGCGGCTTGATGGTGCCGTACAGGATGGCGAAGCCGTGGGCGAAACTCAGGGTCTGTCCCGGGCGCAGGTGGGCGTGGATGGATTCGTAGTACACCGGCGGCTGGGCCGGGTCCTGCAGGAGGATGTGTACGATATCCGCTTTCTGCACGGCCTCTTCAATGGAAAACACCTTAAATCCGTCTGCTTCGGCCTTGTCCCGGCTGGAGTGGCGGGTGCGATCGCCTGCCCCGACAATGACCTCCACCCCGCTTTCGCGCATGTTCATGGACTGGGCGCGGCCCTGGCTGCCGTAGCCGATGACGGCCACGGTCTTTCCGTTCAGGATGGACATATCCACATCTTCATCACGATGGATCTTTTCAAATTCCACATTGCTCATGGTGTCTTCCTTATCTGATGGGTTTGTAACTATCCTGGAGCCCGTTTCAGGATGAAGAGAATTATGCTCCTTCGTCGCAGGATTACAGGATTATCTGCCTTCTGGTTATAATCCCGTTAATCCTTTTGTTCCCCATAATCCTGTTTTTTGTTCGAGGTGAATAGTTATACTGGCTGTCAATTCTTGCGGTAGCTGATTGCTTCAGGATCGTTGCCGGTCTTGAGGATGCAGTGCAGGAGCACGTCGGCTCCGGCGGCGCAGTCGGCCCAGGAAGTCTCCTCGACTTCGGCATGACTCCGGCCGCCGATGCTGGGTACGAAGATCATGGCGCTGGGCGTGAACTGGTTGATGTACACGGTGTCGTGGGACGCCCCGGAGACCATGTCCAGGGCCGGAAGTTTCAGGCTGTCCGCGCTGTCGTGCACCAGCTGCACCAGGTCCGGATGAAAGGGGGCCCGTTCCACGGCCCAGGTCTGCCTGATGCCCGCGGTGCAGCCGGTCTCTTCGGCCAGGTCCGCGATGGCCTTCTCGATGCCCGCACACACCCTGTCGGTTTCGGACTCGTCCCAGCCGCGCACGTCGATGGTGAATCGGCAGTGTCCGGCAATAACGTTGCGGGAGTTGGGGGTGGGGTGCACCTCGCCCACGGTGGCCACCACCTCGTCGGCATTCAGCCCGATCTGAAAGATTTCGCGGGCCATGCAGGCAAAGGCGTAGACCGCATCCTGGCGCTCGTTCATGGGGGTCGGGCCGGCGTGGTTGGGTACGCCGTGAAGGTTCACATCGTACCACCGCAGGCAGACGATGCCTTTGGGCACGCCGATGGTGTTGCCGGAGCGCTCCAGCACCGGCCCCTGTTCGATGTGGTATTCGAAGTTAGCGTGCAGGGGGCGCGGATCGAAGTCCGTTTCTCCCATGTAGCCGATGCGTTTGAGTTCGTTGCCGAAGGTCAGGCCGTTGCGGTCTGTGAGACCGTACATCTCTTCGCGGTCCAGCCTGCCGGCGAACACTCCGGAACCGGTGGTGCCGGGTGTGAAGCGGCTCCCTTCCTCATTGGTCCAGTTGACCACGATGAGGTCTCGCTCCAGCTGAATGTTTTCGTCCTGCAGGGTGCGGCACACCTCAAGCCCGGCGAGGATGCCGAGAATGCCGTCAAACCGGCCGCCCTGGGGCTGGGAGTCGCAGTGGGAGCCGGTCATGACCGCGGGAAGGTTGCGGTTTCTGCCGGGCAGGATGAAGAACATGTTGCCCATGCGGTCCACCACGGTTTCGCAGCCCGCCTCGTTAAACCAGATCCTGAGCAGGTCTCGTGCGTCACGGTCCTCGTCGGTGAGGGCCAGCCGGGTGACGCCGTTGTTCGGGGTGGCACCGAACCGGGCCATCTCAGTAAGGGAATGTTCCAGGCGTTTCGGATTTGTTCGTATCGTTTGCATATCCTTTCCTGATTGGAGTTACGCACCCTGTGTGCTTTGAATCTCAACAATCTCTTCCTTCGCGCTTCTTCGTGTTCTTCGCGGTGAAAGATTCTTACCGCGAAGAACGCGAAGAAGCGCGAAGGGTGGAGTCTGGTCAGTGCGTAGCGTCGGTTCTTAATTGATGGAGCTGATAAACGAGGTCAGTTCCGGAGTTGCCGGGTTGGCGAACACTTCCCGGGGATTGCCCTGCTCGTGCACCCTGCCGTGGTGCATGAAGATGAGCTTGTCGCCCACTTCCCGGGCAAAGCGCATCTCGTGGGTGACCATGACCAGGGTCATTCCTTCGGCGGCCAGCTGCTGGACCACTTCGAGCACTTCGCCCACCAGTTCCGGGTCCAGGGCGGAGGTGATCTCGTCGCAGAGCAGCACCTTGGGCTGCATGGCCAGGGCGCGGGCAATGGCCACGCGTTGCTGCTGCCCTCCCGAGAGCTGGTCCGGGTAGCTGTCGAATTTGTCCGAGAGTCCGACACGGCCGAGCATATCTTCAGCCAGAGCCCGTACCTCGTCCTTGGAGACCCCTTTTACCTGTCGGGGGGCGAGCATGATGTTTTCTCCGGAGGTGAGGTGCGGGAACAGGTTGAACTGCTGGAAGACCATGCCGACCTTGAGGCGCAGGGGCCTGAGGTCCTGTTCCAGGCCGGTCACTTTGTCGCCCTCGATGGCGAGGTGTCCCGCGTCAAAACTTTCCAGTCCGTTGAGAATGCGCAGCAGGGTGGATTTCCCGGAGCCGCTTCTGCCGATGATGGCTACGACCTCGCCCTGTTTCACCTGGAGGTCGACGCCTTTGAGTACGTGGGTTTCTCCAAAACTCTTCTGAATTCCCTGCACGGTTACGAGCGACACTGGAACCTCCTTTCTGCGCGCCGGGCCAGAGCCGACAGCGGATAACACATGAGAAAATAGCCGACGCCGACGAGCCCGTAGACCAGAAGCGGGTTGAAGGTGGCGTTGGCGATCATGGAACCGGTTTTGGTGATCTCCATGAAGCCGATGATGGATGTAACCGCCGTTCCCTTGACCACCTGGACCGAGAATCCCACGGTGGGCGGGATGGCAATGCGCACGGCCTGGGGCAGGATCACGAACCGAAGCTGCTGCCGGCGGCTCAGGGCCAGGCATTGGCCTGCTTCCCACTGGCCCGGGGCGATGGATTCCACGCAGCCCCGCCAGATTTCGGCGAGGTAGGCGCTGGTGAACAGGGTCAGCCCCAGGGCTGCGGTGAGCAGGGGCGAAATGTTCACGCCCAGCAGGCCGAGGCCGAAAAAGATGAGGAACAGCTGCATGAGCAGCGGGGTGCCCTGGAAAAATTCGATATAGATTCTGGCGGTCCGGGACGCCGGACGGCAGGGAGAGATGCGCGCGATGAGCACGCCCAGTCCGGCCAGTCCGCCCAGAACAAAGGCGATCAGGGACAACCCCCCGGTCCAGGCGAGGCCCGTCCCGAGATGGCGGATGATGTCCCACAGGGTGAACTCGATCATGATCTTCTCCCGACGATGACCCGGCGGCCGAATTCATGGAGGCATCTGCGGACCATGATGGCCAGGCCGAGGTATATGAGGGTGCTGAATGCGTAGATCTCGAAGGCCCGGAATGTTTGAGACTGGATCAGGCTGGCGGAGTAGGTCAGCTCCTGGGCCGCCACCTGGGAACAGACCGAGGAACCGAGCATGACGATGATGATCTGGCTGCACAGTGCCGGCCAGACGTTTTTCAGTGCGGGCCTGAGAATGACGTGCCTGAAGATCTGATACCGGCTCATGGCCAGGGATTGTGCTGCTTCAATAAGACCGGCTGGAACGGACTGGATTCCGGCCCGGATGATTTCCGTGGAATACGCCCCGAGGTTGAGAGCCATGGCCAGAAACGAGGCTTCCCAGCCGTTGAGCTTCACGCCTGCCGCCGGGAGGCCGAAAAAAATGAAATAGAGCTGCACGAGAAACGGGGTGTTGCGGATCGTTTCCACATAAACCGTAAAAACAGGGTGCAGTACCTTGATCTTCCACGCCCGGGAAACAGCCCCCACAATGCCGGTTGCGACGCCGACCACGGCGCCGATGCCGGTGAGGGCCAGGGTCATGAGCGCGCCGAAGGCAAGGGCGTCCCAGTTTTCGATGATCGGCTCAATGGAGAATACGTACGACATGGCTTGGCTCCGGTGAGGGGCGGATGGTTCCGCCCCTCTGGATAAGGAGATTGGAGGCTGTGTTTACAGGTCTGCGGGCAGGGGGTTGCGGAGCCACTTTTCGCAGATGGCACCCAGGGTGCCGTCGGCTTTGGCGTCGGCGATGATGGTGTTGACCGCCGCCATGAGCGCGGGCTCTTCCTTGGCAACACCCACGTAACAGGGGGACTTCTTGATGATGAATTTGGTGCCCAGCATTTTTTCAGGGTTCTTTTCGTTGACGGATGCGGCGACCACGTTGCCGGTGGCCACCAGATCCACCTGGCCGCTCAGGTAGGCGCTGATGGTGGCGCTGTTGTCTTCAAATCGCTTGATGACAGTGGACTCGGGTGCGATCTTGGTCAGTTCGAGGTCTTCGATGGAACCGCGGGTGGCGGAAACGGTCTTTCCGGCCAGGTCTTCGGCTTTGGCAACGGCCAGATCCTGCGGGCCGAACACGCCGTTGAAGTAGGGGGCGTAGGGATCGGAGAAGTCGATGACCTTGGCCCGCTCAGGGTTTTTGCCCAGGGAGGAGATGACCAGGTCGACCTTGCCCGTACTCAGGTAGGGGATGCGGTTGGTGCTGGAGACCGGCACCAGCGTAAGCTTCACGCCCAGCTTTTCGGCGATGAGCCCGGCCATATCGATGTCATACCCTATGGGTTTCAGGTCGGGGCCCACTGAACCGAAGGGAGGGAAGTCCTGAGGGACGGCGATGTTGATGACTCCGGCCTTTTTGACCGAAGCGAGTACGTCGGCGCCGGCGGAAGTGGTGCCTGCCGCGAACATGACGGCCATGATCAGAAAGGAACAAAGGGGGCGGGAAAGGGTTTTCAGGGTGATCATTGCGGTTTCCTCCATGGAAGCTGGGTTTTGGTTTGGTTGGTATGAAAAAGTGGCTGGCCGGTCTGACCGGCAAGTCTTTGATGGATAAATTTACATTTTTTGTCAATTGAGAAGTAAAAATTTTATATTTTGTATAAATTTTGATAAAATTGTAAAAATAATACAAATATGGTGACGAAAAAGGGAATCCGGATTTGCTCTGGACAT
>JAWLGC010000086.1:0-10967 GCA_041685265.1 Desulfomicrobiaceae bacterium
GGGACGCTGGTACCCCGGCCGCCCGGTCATGATCGCCCGCAACGACTACACCCTGAATGTCTACAACGGCGACGTGGGCATCACGGTCCGCGATGAGGAGGACAACTTGCGGGTAGCCTTCCCGGGCCCGGACAATACGCCAAGACTCATCGCCCCGGTCCGCCTCCCCGACCACGAAACCGTCTTCGCCATGACCGTGCACAAAAGCCAGGGTTCGGAGTTCGATACGGTGATTCTGGTGCTGCCGGACACGGACGTCCCGGTGCTGACGCGGGAGCTGCTCTACACCGGCATCACGAGAGCCAAGAGCAGAGTGGTGGTCATCGGCAGCCGGGAGATGTTCATGAAGGGCGTGGGGCGGAAGGTGGAGCGGAGTTCGGGGCTGCGGGAAGGGGTATGGGGGTGAAGGGGTGACATTACTGTTACCCTATGTATTCGATATTTCGTAACTGTTCTTCAGCAATTCCCGGGCGTATCGCTTAACGCGGGGCAGGACTTTTTCATTTGCCCGAGTAACATACCAGTCGCGCAAGCAGCTTTTATCCGTCTCTTTGAGCCCTTTGTCGGGAGATGCTCTGCGCTCATTCGCCCTCCTTGTCACGGGCTGTGGTGTAGGCCTGGTCCACTCGGTTGGGTTTGTCCGGATAGCGAAGCCGAAGAAGGCCGTGCTCGACCATCGGAACGAGAAAGCGTGCACGTAAACCCTCGATATTACGTTGTAATAAGTCTCCCAACTGTCTTCTGCTCAGCCAATGATCTTGGCATATGAGAAGGATTAATGTTTCAATCTTTTGAGGTGCCAATCGCTTGTTTTGTCTGGCCGTTTCTGCAAGCTTTAATAATGTATCCCAGTCCGTTGCAGATATTTCCGTAAAATGTACGGAGTGGCTATCCTTATGTAGGGAGTGGTCGGCCTTATGTGGGGAGTGACTATCCTTATGTAGGGAGTGGTCGGCCTTATGTGGGGAGTGAATGGTCTTATGTACGGAGTCACTATGTGGGGAGTGTCCCTCCCTCGGCAGCAGATAGCGAGTCCACCGTCCCATCCCTTTTTGTGTTAGAGCATTCTGGGCAACGAGATTTTGGAGCAACCGGGTGAGATCGGCCGGATGTTCGTTGGAAATCTGGCGCATGCGACTATTACTCACACTTCCTTCCAGGTCCGCAGTCACCAGGGCTTGTACTTCCAGCGAGGTAAATTTTTCTAATCGTTCGCCGAACAAGGCCTGGAGGTTTTCTAACGAGGCTTCCGGAATCATAGTGATCATTGGCAGCACCCATTGAACCCGGTCCGGCTGCACCTGCTCGGTGACGATAGGGTCGCGCCAGTGCTGGGATGCCCATCCTCGTCGGATTTTGTCCACTCCGGAACCGGCCTTTTCCCCGGCACCTATCAGAGAGAACATAGTCTGCAATGTCTTGTTGCGGCATTCGCTGACATTGCCCCGCAGGAGCTGGTCGATGGAAACCAGAAGGGATCCGGGATTGGAGAACTCGAGTCGGTTACGAAATTTCCGGATCACGATTCCGCCCATACCCTGATAGTCGGCGTGGATCATGGCGTTGACCAGGGCCTCACGGATCGCTTCATGGACCACGGTTTCGCCTTTTCGGAACAGGTCCTTGTCGAGCTGGAAGGGGGTCTTCAGGTCCTCAGACAAACGTTGAATGACCCGCAGGTAAAACTGGAACAGGTTGCCCGGCCAGGTTCCATCCACTGTGAATCGGTCTGTCCAGCGGATATCCGGGTCGTCGGAAAGATTTTCCCGGTAGTCCACATGGTATCCCGGTAGTCCTTCCCGCAGAGATTCCTCACAACCGAACATCAGCAGACCGGCCACGGTCAATCCTTCAAGGCCGGTTCTGCGGTCTCTGCGCCATCCACCGAGTTTGGTGAGCAGCCCCTGTTCATCCAGGTTCAGCCACGGGTGGGTCGGTTTGAAGGCGGAGAACCGGTTTCGGTATTGTTGCAGGCTGGGAAGATCGAGATCTTCCATGGTGAAATATTCCAGAATCCGGACATCGGCAGGTTCGTCGCTCCGGTCGGCCAGCATTCGGCTGACCTCCTGATCCGTGCACCGGTAGTCCCCCTCGTAGTTGCGTCGATAGGTTCCGGTGAGGGGATTCTGGCCGAGAAAGACCGGGCGTTGATACCGACCTGCTCGCGGAACATGAATGGCCAGGATGGTCCCTTGCGGAAGGTTCACCTCCGAGACATCGTCAGGATGCAGCAGGTTGAGGGACACCTTGCCGCGGTTGTTGGCAATGTCCCAGAAGTCCTTTTTCAGCTTGGCGGTATCTTTGAGTCCGACAACGCTCCCATCATCTTTGACCCCCAGAAGGATGACGCCGCCCTGACTGTTGGCCATGGCGGAATAGGTTTCCCACAAACTTCTGGGAAGTCCGCCCTGCGCGGCCTTGAGTTCCAGATCATCGGATTCCCCCCAGTCGAGGCGGGTGATGATATCCAGAGGGTCGATGAAGGGAGATGGTTGTGTAGGGCTCATGTTCTGTTCTCTTGGTTAGCTTTTTTTCGGGGCGAATTAGTTGGGCAGCCGCTTTAAAACGAACCCCTTTTGAAATACGGAGTTTTTGAAAGGTATTTTCAGAAGAAAAGAAAAATGACCGGGAGGAAGAACAGGGGGAAATTGGGGCACCCGTTCTTCACATCCCCCAGACCTGAATCTCCCGCCTCTCGACTTTCTCCTTTTTGCAAAAAATCTTTTCCTCCCACCCGATATCTTCTCTCCTGTCGAAGATTACCAGGTGGCCGTTACTGGTCCCGCAGCGGTCCATGTAGGCGTGGGTCTGCTTTAGGCCATCGGCGATGGTTGTTTCGAGGCTTTTATGCAGCACCTTGCATTCGATGACAGCCTTCTGGACCGGGCCGTTCCAGTGGGCCCGGGTTTCGCCGTCTGCCTTTATCCGAGACAATGGCCAGAGCACGAGCAGGTCCACGCGCATGCGGCCGAGGCCGTACTCCCGTTCCACGCGCCCGCCGCCGTTGACGATGCGTTGCAAAAAGGCCTGCAACAAGAGTTGCGGTCCGGCTTCCTTCCAGGAGAACCGTTCGATCCAGTGTTCGGAGTGCTCTCTGAAGAATTCTTGGAACCCCTGCATGAGACTGTTCATGTCCAGGGAGCCGTCTTTGTTCAGATACCAGGAGGTCTCCTGGACCATGGTCTGCTGGGTGGTCCAGGTCAGTTGGCGGGGGATGATTTCGCGGTAGATGGGGTTGGCGATGGCAATGGTGTTGCCCGTGGCAAGCAGACCGAGGTCCCGGGCGTACATGAGATCGTCTTCGGGAATCTCGTTCGGAGAACCCTGTCCCGTGACCAGGGGGAGGAGAACACGTTGGATTCGCTCTTCCCGGAGTTTGTCTGTGAGCTGGTCGAGGTGGGTGTCTCTTCGATGGATCAGGTTTTCCCTGGCCTGCTCGACCATGAGGCGGGTGATCGTTATGGATCGATCCCGGTTTTCCTTCATGTTGAAACAGACTTCGTAGGCAAGTGCGTTTGTCAGCCACGGTTGGCCCTGGGTCAGGTCCCAGATCAGTTCGAGAGCATTTTTCGTGAATATCTGACCGGTTTCCAGAGTATGTTCTGCTAAAAGTGCCTGTATCTCTGGACCGATGAAGTCGCCCATGCGCAATGATTCCGCTTTAATATTAAAGGCACTTCCGCCGGCTATGACCTCTCCCCCTGAGTGCAGCCGGTAATCGCGCACGTCCCGAATGCCACAAAGAATAACCGACTGCGGGAAGAAACCCGGACGTTTGGGATAGCCGGATCTGATCTGGCGCAGGACGGAGATGAGGGTGTCTCCCACCAGGGCATCAGTTTTATCCATCAGCAGGACGGTCGGCACATTGGACATTGCTGCCCAGCGACTGAGAAATTCGATCAATGCCTGATATGGCGGGTGGGTGTCGCACACCTCTTTGGCCAGAGGAAGCAGGGTTCCGTCGCCCGTATAGTCCCGGGCCGAACTCGCCATTTCCCAGATGATGGCCCGCATACCGGCATCCACGTCGTTTCTGGCTGCCTGGGCACATTCCACATTGACGTACAGGCAGCGGTGCTTCCCGGCTGTATTCAGGTATCGCATCAGAGCCAGAAGCGTGGATGTCTTGCCGGTCTGACGTGGGGCGTGAAGCACAAAGTACTTCTTCTGGGCAATGAGCAGAAGCAGCTCATCCAGATCCAGCCTCTTTAAGGGATCGAGGCAGTAATGGTCCTTGGGGTTGACCGGACCGGCGGTATTGAAAAAGCGCATGGCGGGCTCCAGGTGGTGGGAGATCGTTTGAAGCAGAAATGTGCCCGGGATCGGGGGAGGGGTCAACACAGGAGAGATGTTTTGTCTACCTCCGGACTTTACTTTTCAGCATACTTTATTAAATACTATTTTTATGAAAAATGGTATTTTATGAAATAAACTGTAACTCATTGAATTCATAGAAATGAAAACTCCTCTTACCCCTCCGAATTACGGTGAAATTCTCACAACTACCATTGTGGACCCAGACCTCCATTCCCGGGTGCTGGCTGTGGGGTCGGTGGATGGGAAGGGAAGGTATCTGCACTGGGATACGCTCAGGCACCTTGTGCCTCCTGACTCCCTGACGTCGGAGCAGTGGTGGGCCGGGATGAAGCTGACCAGGGAAAAGGGGGGGACGGAGCTGCCCTTTTGTTCTGTTTCCGGCGTGCCCTTTTGGTACTGCCTACCCCCGGCAATTCTTGAACAACTGCATTGGCTGGATGTTCACGGAACGGGGGCGTCGCGTTCTTCGTTGGCGGGAGGCAGGGGATCGGAAGCGCTGTTGCGGGAACGCCTTGCCGAAGAGGCGATCAGTTCAAGCCAGCTTGAAGGGGCATCGACCTCCAGTCCGGAGGCTCGGGAGATGCTCAGACAGGGCCGTGCGCCCCGGGACAAGGGGGAGCAGATGATCGCCAATAACTATCAGGCCATGCAGTTTGTTCAGGAGATTCGGGAGGATTCCCTGACTCCTTCCATGGTCTTTGAACTGCACCGCATTCTGATCGAAAACACCCTGGCTGATCCGGAAAAGGCCGGGCATCTGCGGACGGATGCAGACGATATCTGCGTTATGGATGGGCAGAGGCGGGTGCTGCACCGTCCGCCGCCCGAGGCGGAACTTTCGTCGAGGCTGGAAAAGCTGTGCGAATTTGCCAACCAGGAAGATGACCGACCCTTTATGCATCCGGTTGTTCGAGCGATCATCCTGCATTTCATGCTTGCCTATGACCATCCCTTTGTGGACGGAAACGGCCGCACTGCCCGGGTCCTGTTTTACTGGTCCATGGTCCGGCATGGGTACGAACTGCTCAACCATCTCTCCATTTCCAGCATTCTTAAAAAGGGGCCTGGGAAATATGCCCGGGTATTTCTGCTGACCGAGACCGACGGAGGAGACCTGACCTATTTTATTGAGCATCAGCTGGGTGTGCTGAGTGAGGCGGTTGCGGAATTGCGGAAAGAACTGGAGGTCAAACAGGATCGGTCCGGAGAGCTCGAGAAGCTGTTACCGGAAAACAGCGCGCTGCGACGTATGCTTAACACACGCCAGCTCGAACTGCTCGGCCATGCAGTGAAGGCTCCCGGGCATGTGTAAACCATAAATGAGCACCAGCACTATCACGCCATTGTCTACGAAACCGCTAGAAAGGACCTGCTGTCTCTTTCGGAAAACATGGGGTTGCTCGTCAGGGTGAAGCAGGGGAAGCGTTTTGTGTTTATTGCACCTGGGGATATTGGGGAGCGGTTGAAAAAAGGGTGGTGAATATCCGGGAGGAAGCGGGAGGAGGTTAATAACTGAAGTTACGCAGCCCTCTAAACTTCTGGAAGTTTTTGCCCGTCTTGCGGGCTCGGGCGCACGCGGTGACGCCCCTTGTTATGATCTTGGCTCGGAGGTTATTCCGAATGGATGATGGGGGTTGCCTATTTGTCAGGATATGAAAACCTCCACGCACAGTACCATTCCCTGGGGTGCGGGTCCGGCGGGCAGCCGATGCATTCAGTCACGATGCGGGGATCGATCTCCCGGGCAAAGCTTGTGTACTCCACCTGCCCTCCGGATTTGCACGGGTAATCGTCCATCCCCTTGCGGTTTCTGGCTGTCTGCACCCTGCATTTGTTCATGCGAAAGATAAACGAGGTGTCGGTTTCCTCCACTATTTCCCAGATGTTGATATGGGCGTACATCCGTTTGCTTAGGGCCAGCTTGAGTGCTGCCAGGCCGCCGTTTTCCGGAAGTTCGAACAGCGCCTTGATCCGTTTTGCCTCCAGCGGAGCGAACCGGCTCCAGCAGGTGTCGTTGACCCGCTTGGCATCCCCCATGCCGCACCGGCTTTCAATGGCCTGAAACCAGACCCCGTCGGCAGCCAGCCATGAGGTGTGCAGGGATTTGATCAGCTCGGCCAGGGTTTTGTCATCCATGCCGGCGCAGATCTCCTCCATGGATTTTTTGCCGAACACCCGGCACAACCGGTGCTCCAGAATACCGGTCAACCGGTCTCCCGCCTCCTGCTCGGCTTCAAGAGCCGTTTCAAGCCCCACCTGATGCACGGATTCCGCCAGCCATAGTCCGTAGTGAGAGGCGGTCTGGCGAACGGTTTCCATCATTTGTTGAATCAATTTCTGGCGCTCGTTATCCATGTTTTTTCCTGTTTTTTACATTCAGCTGAAGCGTTGTATCCGGTCTGGGGCACCGAAAGGGGGTAAGCACTATGGGACATATGGGTCTTATGTGTCCCATATGTCCTATAATTTCTCACCGCACATTCTGCACCCTCAAATACAACCCCAGTCCCAGCATGGTCAGCCCGATTCCGGCCCAGCCCTGCACACCGGGCAACACCCCTCCTAAAAGCAGCGCTTCCCCGGCCAGGGAAAAGATCACCTCCATGGACTGGGTGCAGTCTGCCGCGGCCAGTTCTGCCGCGCTTTTGGCTTTGCTGCGGGCGTACAGAAACAGGCTGGTGGCGGCGATGCCCGAGAAGATGGCCACCAGGGCGGTGTTCAAAATCTGGCCCATGGCCGGCGCAGGCGGGGTGGTGACTGCGATGAGGACAGCCCACAGGGGAAGGGAGCCGAGGGTCAAAAGAAGCACACGGCAGAACGGGTCCTGCATGGCCGGGCTGGTGATGGCGGGAATTCGTCCCCTGCCTCCCTGGCTTGCCTCCCAGACCAGCTGGTTGCCGAAGGGGTAGGCAAAGGCGGCCCCGAGCACCGGCACGGCCCCATAGAGCATGTCGTGCCAGGAGCCGTGCATGGCCTGCTCCCGGTTGATGAGCACCACTCCGGCAAAGATGATCAATGTCAGGAGCATGGCCCGCAGAGGAACTCTGCGACCGAAGGCGAGGAGGACCAGAGGAGTGGCCAGGATGGTGGTCTGCCAGGTGGCGGCCACCACCCAGCCGGGAGTGTAGGAGGCGCTGAAGGTGAGCAGACCGTAGAACATGCCGAAGCCGATGCATCCGGCCGTGGTCCAGAAGAGCCAGTGTCTGCAGTAAAGACGCAGGGAGTCGGCAAGGAGGTGACGCCTGGTAAGGGCCAGGCCGGTGACCAGGAGGGCGAGCATCCAGAAGTAGCGCAGGCTGGCCGACCATACCCAGTGGCCGCCCTCCAGGGACATGGCCCGGTTCAGGATAAAGGTGGTGCTGAAGAACAGGGCGGCCAGGGTGCCGATGAGGATGATGCGCATGGGGTGTCCTGTAGCATGTTGATGTGAAAAGCAGGTGGAAATGATTGCCCCAGGTGGAAGCTCAGGTCAAATAAGGATAACCTGGCTGACTGGTCCTCAGGTTCATTTTGATTTCGGCAGGATGTGAGAAAAGAGCAAGGCTTTGGATGAAGCTGTGCCTGAATGGGAGCGCCGAGCGTCTGCTCGGCGCTCCCACCTGGGCTTTGCGGGGAAGTGCGGTCTTCGCGAACATTTTAGTTCCAGGCGGATGTGACAAAAGGGCAGGGTATTGGCTGTACCTGTTTGAAAAAATCAAAAAAAGAGAGCCGGAAAGAAAATCTTTCCGGCTCTCTTTTCATTTTTGAAAGGGAAGCTCTCTTCCTCTTCTATCCCCCCAGGTATGCCTTCTTTACTTCCGGGTTTTCCCGCAGGCTTTCTGCAGTGCCCTGAGCCACTATTTCTCCCGTATCCAGAACGTAGCCCCGGTGGGCGAACTTGAGGGCCAGGTTGGCGTTCTGTTCGATGAGCAGGATGGTCATGCCCTGGGTGTTGAGTTTTTTGAGGGCCCGGAACATGTCGTACATGAGCAGGGGGGCCAGCCCCATGGAGGGTTCGTCCAGAAGGATGAAGTCCGCTCCGGTCATCAGGGCCCGGCCCACGGACAGCATCTGCTGTTCGCCGCCGCTCAGCGACTCGCTGCGCTGTTTGCGCCGTTCATGCAGTCGGGGGAACAGGTCGTAGACCCGGTCGTAGTCGGCGTTGACGACTGCCTCGTCCTTGCGGGCGTAGGTGGCCAGGTTCAGGTTTTCCTCCACGGTGAGGTTGCCGAAGATGTGTCGGCCTTCCGGGGCCAGGGCCATCTTGCAGTTTCTGACCACATTGTGGGCCTCGGTATTCAGGATACTCTGTCCATCATACATGATGTCACCCCTGCTTACCCTGGGCCCTTCTGGCGGCGGCACCCGGGTGATGGTGTGCAGGGTGGTGGTCTTGCCCGCGCCGTTGGACCCGATAAGGGTCACGATTTCCCCCTTGTTCACGTGAAAGGAGATGCCGTGCAGGGCTTCGATATTGCCGTATTTGACGTACAGGTTTTTGATTTCGAGCAGCATCAGATATTCTCGTCTCCAAGGTAGGCTTTGATGACCTGGGGGTTGTTGCGGATTTCTTCGGGAGTGCCTTCGGCGATGGTGGAGCCGAAATCCACCACCTTGATCCAGGTGCACAGGGACATGACCACGGTCATCTGGTGTTCGATCATCCAGATGGCGATGTCGAACTCTTTGTGTATCCAGCGCACCAGCCGGATGAGGTCGGCCACGTCGGCGGAATTGAGGCCTGCGGCGGGTTCGTCCAGAAGGAGCAGTCTGGGCTTTACGGACAGGGCCCGGGCGATCTCCACCTTGCGCTGCAGTCCGTAGGGCAGGTTGCGGGGCAGTTCGTTCTCGTACTGCCGCAGATCCAGGGCCTCCAGGATCTCGTGGGCCGCACTGGTGATCCGCTTTTCGCTCCGGGAGTACCGTTTTGTGCGCAGCACCGAGTCCCAGAAGGAATATCCCAGGTGGTGGTGCTGGGAGATGCGGATGTTGTCCAGCACGGTCATGTCGTGCCAGAGGCGGATGTTCTGGAAGGTCCGGGCAATGCCCAGGGAGGTGACCTGGTGCGGTTTCATTCCGGCGGTGTTCTGACCGTTGAAGGTGATGGACCCCTCGCTTGGCTGGTAGAATCCGCTGGTCATGTTGAAGACGGTGGTTTTGCCGGCGCCGTTGGGGCCGATGAGTCCCATAAGTTCCCGGCCTTCAAAGGTCACGGAAAGGTCGGACACCGCGCACAGGCCGCCGAAGTTCTTGGTCAGGTTCTGTATCTGTAGAAGTGGCATCTCTATGGCTCCGGGGCGTGCTTACTTGAAGGAGTACAGTCGTTTCAGTCTCGGAAAGATGTCCGAGAGTTCCTTGTTGCCCATGATTCCCTCGGGCCTGAACTGCATCAGAAGGACCAGGATCATGGGAATGATCACCCACTTCCAGACCTGGCTGAGGTGGTATCCGTCGGGCAGCAGGCTCATGAAATGGAGCCCCTGGTCCATCCAGGGAATGATGAACCGCAGGGATTCCAGGAGCAGGGTGAAGAGCACGGCCGAGAGCACAGCGCCGCTCAAGGAGCCCATGCCGCCCAGGTAGACCATGACCAGGCATTCCGTGGATTTCAGGATGCCGAAGGAGCCCGGGTTGATGTACCCCAGAATATGGGCGAACAGCCCTCCTGCGATACCGGCCAGGCCCGAGGAGAGCATGAAGGCCACCATTTTCATCTTGTTGGTGTTTACGCTCATGATCTCGGCGGCCACTTCGTCCTGATGGATGGCGATGATCCCCTTGCCGTAGGTGGAGGAGACGTACCGTCTGATGATCCATACGGTCATGAAGGTGGACAGCAGGACCCAGATGAGCATCCAGGGCAGGTAGACCACGTCCTCCATGGCGAAGATGATCTTCTTCATCCCCATGAATCCTCTGGCGCCGCCGATGGAGTCCATGTTGATGATGGTGCTGGTGACGATGTAGTTGGCTGCGATGGTGATGATGGCCAGGTAGTCCCCGCGGGTCTTGAATGAGGGAATGGCCACCAGTGCCCCGACCAGGGCCGCGATAAATCCGCCCGCCAGCAGGGTGAAGGGAAAGAAGTACAGGGCCAGTTCCGGATCCAGCAGGGGCGGGCCGAAGATCCTGTCTTTGGTGAAGAGCAGGACGTTGAGCACCGAGGTGACGTAGGCTCCAACGGCCATGAACGCGGCGTGGCCGCAGGCGAACTCGCCCATGTAGCCGTTGATGATGTTGAAACTGGTTGAAAGGATGATGTTCA
Source organism: Desulfomicrobiaceae bacterium (assembly GCA_041685265.1). Classification (GTDB taxonomy): domain Bacteria; phylum Desulfobacterota; class Desulfovibrionia; order Desulfovibrionales; family Desulfomicrobiaceae; genus JAWLGC01. The sequence goes on from JAWLGC010000086.1 coordinate 10,565, forward strand.
CGCCCATGAACATGATCACGGACTGCACATAAAGATCCATATACTCGTAATATGACATTCCGACCAGGGCCGTGAACAGGACCGCAAGCAGGAAGGGAATTGAAAGTCGTTGCATGATCAACCTGTTGTTTGATGTATTCTGTTGCTTCAGCTGGTTGAACAGCCGGAAATACAACGTCCGATCCAAAAATCAGACAAGGAATTTTGAAATTTGGGGATTTCAGAAATTTAAGAAATTACAAGCACCACGGAAGGTTACCGACCTCTCAATTCTCTCAATTCTCTCAAATTTCTCAAATTTCTCAAATTTCTTAAATTCCAGAATTTTTAAATTTTGGTCGTTTTGGCGATACCGAACAGCCCGGTGGGCTTGAGGCAGAGGATGACCAGCAGAATGGAGAAG
>JAWLGC010000200.1:0-2636 GCA_041685265.1 Desulfomicrobiaceae bacterium
CGGGCGGGTCATCCAGCGCGAGGTCAAGGACGTCCTGGTGGACGAGATTCTGTTCGGGGCCCTGGCCAAGGGCGGCCTGGTGCGTATCGATGTCGATTCTCAGGACGTACTGACCTTTGACTACCGGAAACCGGGCGGGAAAAACGGACAGCGGGCCGCGGCCCCGTCCGTTTCCGCCTGATCCCCGCGTTATGGTATATTCCCTTCCCGAAGAACTTGTATTTCCCCACCCCAGCCTGGCCGAGCCCGATGGGCTCCTGGCCGTGGGTGGGGATCTTTCCGTGGACCGTCTGGTGCTGGCCTATGCCAACGGTATTTTTCCGTGGTACGCTGAGAACAGCCCTATTCTGTGGTGGAGCCCCGATCCCAGGTTGATCCTGCTTCCCGGTGATGTGCATGTGCCGCGCAGTCTGCGGCGGGTTCTGAATCAGGGCAGATTTCAGATTACTGCGGACAAGGCCTTTGACAGGGTTGTCCGCAACTGCGCCAATGTGGACCGCAGCGAGGGGTACGGCACCTGGCTGGTGCCGGAAATGATCGCCGCCTACGAGGAGCTGCATCGCATCGGGCTGGCCCATTCCTTTGAAGCGTGGCAGGACGGGGAGCTGGTCGGGGGGCTGTACGGCGTGGCTCTGGGCCGGGCCTTTTTCGGCGAATCCATGTTTCATCTGGTTGCGGACAGCTCCAAAACCGCATTTGTGACCGCAGCAGCCATGCTGGCCCGGCGCGGATACGAGCTTGTCGACTGCCAGCAGACAACAGCCCACCTGCTGCGTTTCGGCGGATTTGAAACAGACCGGGCCGATTTTCTGGACCGGGTAGAGCGTGCTCTCAAACACCCCACTGATCAGGGATCGTGGACACCTTATATGGAGGAATCGTGAACGTTGCACACGACGATCAGGAGATGGATCAGGAACCGGTCTCCAAGAGCAGATCGCAGCTCAAACGGGAGATGCTCGCCCTGCAGGAGCTCGGAGAGCGGCTGACAGCCCTTTCCGTGGACGAGTTGAAACGGATGGATCTGGCCCCGGATCTGTTCGCGGCCGTGGCCGAGGTCAAATCACTGCGTACCCATGAGGCCAGGCGACGTCAGATGCAGTATATCGGCACGCTGATGCGCACGGTTGACCCGGAACCGATCCGGACCCGGGTGGATGCAATCAGCCAGACCGCCCGGCAGGCAACGGATCGCTTTCATCATCTGGAGGTTCTGCGGGACCGGCTGGTTGCCGGGGATGCCGCGGTCCTGGATGAGCTGGTGCAGGCCTGTCCCGGCCTGGATCTGCAGCATGTCCGACAACTGGCCCGCAACGCGGCCCGGGAGCGGGACAAGGGCAAACCACCCAAGAGCGGCCGGGCTTTGTTTCGGTATCTTCGGGAGCAGATGGTGTAATGATTCCGGTGCGTTGTCTGATTCCTGCCTTTTTCGTGCTGCTCGTTCTCCATTCACATGCACTGGCGGAAAACGAGTGGCAACGCCTTGCGCCGGGGCTCGAGTTTCGGGAGTTTGCATTTGCGGAGCGGGCCGGGGTGCAGGAGCGGACCCTGTCCGTGCTGCGCATCGACCCCGGCTCTGTCTCCCTGGTACTGGGCTCGGCTCTGGAGAAGGACAGGACGGTCCGAACCGTTCCGGAATGGGCAGGGGAACTTGATTGCGCGGCGGTCATCAACGCCTCTATGTATCGGGCCGACAGCCCGTTGCGCAGTACCGGGTACATGCGTAATTTCGATCGGGTCAACAACGGCTTCATTCACCCTGAGTACGGCGCATTTCTTGTCTTTAATCCTCGGGGTGAAGGAAGTGCTCCGGCCCGCATCGTGGACCGGACGCAGCCGGGGTGGCGGGAGAGGCTGGCTGAATACAATACCGTGATTCAGAACTTTCGCCTTATTGACCCCCAGGGCAACAACCTGTGGCCCGAGGGGGGGGAGGAACACTCCATCGCTGCCGTGGCCACCACGATTCAGGGCCGGGTGCTCTTTCTGCACTGCGCAGCACCGGTCACCCTGCACTCCTTCAACGAACACCTCCTCTCCCTGCCCCTTGGCGTGGACCGGGCCATGTACGTCGAAGGCGGCTCCGACGCGGGCCTGTTCATCAACACCCCTGCCCGGGAGATCCGTCGCCCGGGCAGGTACCGGTCCGGCGTCTGGACCGGCAGCGCCCCCGCCTTCCCCCCGGTTCCCAATGTTATCGGGATACGGTTCAAGTTTTAAGTTTTAAGTTTTAAGTGTTAAGGAAAGAGTGCTTGCGCCTCTGTCCGTAACGCCTGCCACCTACCACCTGAAGCTACGCATGTTTGGAGATTTTTAAGCTGGTCCTGCAATGTCAGCAAGGAAGTCCCCCCTTGAGGGGGGTAGGGGGGACCTTTTTGCCTGTAATGTCGGACACAGCTAAAGGATCATGGAAGGACTGCATATCTTTAGTTAATACGTAATACGTAATACTTAACACTTAAAACTTAACACTTCTCCTTGACCATCTCCTCTACCTGCGCCACATCCTTGTCCCCGCGGCCGGACAGATTGACCAGGATGATCCTGTCTTTATCCAGGGTCGGGGCCAGTTTGATGGCCTGGGCCAGGGCGTGGGAGGATTCCAGGGCCGGGATGATCCCTTCGGTGCGCGAAAG